>CAZBHD010000081.1:0-5315 GCA_964491985.1 uncultured Candidatus Nitrosopelagicus sp.
TGCTCAATTTCAGGTCTAGTCCAAGGAACCTTGATCCGCTCTGTCATAAAATCAACAGCCTCCTTAGAACATGCATCACCACATGTCCATCCAGGTGATGATTTTCTACCTGGTAAGTGTTCCGGATTTCTATCTACTGAAAGTATTCTCAAATTTTGATTTGAATAGTATGATATTGCTTGTGCTGCAATTGTACCAGTTAGTCCACCACCTGCAACTATCACATCAAAATCCGTTTCCAATAATATTTCACTGTTCAATGTCTATTTAAAATAATACAGATCCCACTATAGAAAAACTGGGTCGGTTCGTCGCGGCGTCATCAGAGCTTGGCGCTCAGACTGGAGCGGCTTTTATTTCCTCATTCCCCTTGTAATTTTCTTTTTAATCTTATTAAGTTATTTTCCTAGTTGTAGTAATTGTTGATAGATCTTTTTTGAATCTTTTTTAACATAAACTGGACATATGATAGTAATTTTTACGGCATCACTTTCTGCTAATACAAATCTACCATCAAGCATTTCTTGCTTACTTATTTTCAACTTTAAACCAGAACTTGATATTCTTTCCTCAATTTTTTCATAAATTTGATCAAAATCAGTTCTATTGATCATTTCAAAAAATTTTATAACAAATTCTTCTGCATCATCTTTTTTCAAATTAGTTGATAATAGTGTTATAGGGTTATCAAAATGTCCCATTAAGTTTTGGATCTGAAACTCTTCTTGTTTAATACCAAAATACTTCAAAAAGGAATCAAATATTTTCTCTTCACTTTCAGTTGCATGTAATATTACATCTATTTTTACTTCAACATGTATTGACATTGAATGAGCCTACTTGGCATTTGTTTTTTTATTTTTTGCTTCCAGAAGAACTGTTTGTGCCTCTGCAGTCTTGATTAGTTTGACTTTTTCCAAACCAACATGTCTGAGTTTAATCACTTTTTTTGCAGCAGCCATTATGTCAGAGTTTATTTTTCCATAACATGTTGCTTGAACAAAACTATCAATGTCCATTGATGGTACTATCTTTTTGATAATATCTTGTGCGATTAATCGTAACTGTCTTTGTCTTGAAGAATTTAATTGTCTATGTGTTAATGCAAGAAGCTTGATTCGAAAAATGTAGTGATCCTTAGTTTCAACATCTATTACAAAATTAACTTTGGACGAACCTCGTCTTACAAGACTCCTCAAAAATTCCTTAGAATATTCAAATTTTTTGAAAACTGTTTTTGCTTTATCATCAATAACATTAGCAATCTGGAAGAATATTTTGTATTGATGTTGTGAAGGATCTCCTTTTAGAATATCCCATAATGCAACTTCTAAAACTCTGCCTTTTGCATTCTCATCATCAGTAATTGGTACATAACCTAGTGTAACATTGTTAAAAGAATCAGGTGCAATTACATGAACCCATTTTTTCTCTTTCCACTTATCTTTAATTTTTCGGGCTTTTCGTGCCAATTATTTTCGACCTTAGTTTTCTGAATATAAACTCTGCTGAGTTAGATTATCTTTTCACCAAAATATTTCTGTAAAACTTGTGGAACCTTGATATGTCCATCATTTGTTTGAAAATTTTCCATTATTGATACAATTGTTCTTTCAATTGCAACTAATGTACTGTTTAATGTATGAACATATTGTGTGTCCTCGTTTGATTTATCACGGAATCTAATTTTTAATCTTCGTGATTGAAAATCAAGACAATTAGAACAGGAAACTATCTCTCTGTATGCATTTTGTCCTGCCATCCATGCCTCAATGTCAAAAGTTTTTGCAGACACTTTTCCCATATCACCACTTGATAGCAGCATCACTTTGAACGGAATCTCTAATTTTTCATAAAATTCTTCTGTAATAGATATCATTTTTTCATGTTCATCCCAAGAATTTTCTGGTTTCGCAAAAACAAATTGTTCAATTTTATCAAATTGATGAACACGAAATATTCCCTTTTGATCTTTTCCATGGGCACCGGCTTCTTTTCGAAAACATGGACTAAATGATGCATATCTAAAAGGGAGTTGACTTCCATCTAGAATTTCATCAGCATGCATTGATGCAATAGCATGTTCTGATGTCCCAATTAAGAATAGATCTTCACCCTCTACCTTGTAAATCACATCTTCAAAGTCTTCAGCGATTACTGCACCTTCCATAGATTTTCTATTAATCATATATGGTGGTTGGATTAGGTTGTACTCTTTTTCTACCATAAAATCAAGTGCAAATGAAATCAGGGCCTGGCTTAGTTTCACCAATCCACCTTGTAAATGATAGAATCGAGCTCCAGCAGTTTTAGCAGCTCTTTCTAAATCTATAATGTTTAGATTTTGTCCAAGATCAATGTGATCATTTATTGGAAAATCAAATTGTGGTATCTCACCCCATTTTCTCAATTCCACGTTGGCAGATTCATCAGTTCCAATTGGTACTGATTCATGAATCATATTTGGTATTGAAAACGCTAGATGTCTATAGTCTGATTCTACAGTTTTTTGAGATTCTTCAAGATCATCCAGGTCTTTTGAAATTTTCCCCATATCACCAAGTAATGTTGATGTATCTTGATTTGATTTTTTTGCTTGTCCAATTGTAATCGACATCTGATTCCGTTTTTTTCGTAACTCATCAGTTTCTTTTATCAGATCTCTTCTTTGTTTATCAAGATCAAGCATTTTATCAAAATCAAAGTCAATTGCTCTATCTTTGAGCATTTTTCTTATTCTTTCGGGTTCATCCCTTATAATTTTTGGATCAAGCATTATTTGATTACCTCAAGTGCAAGATTTGTATGTTCAAGTACTTCATCTATAGTTGATATTAATTTCCCCATATTACCACTACTTGAAAAACTAAACACAAGTTTGTTATCAATTTTTTCTACTTTCATAGATAAACCCTCAGGGAAGTCTATATTGTCTGGCTCCAGCGATTTCTTAACAGCTTTTGCTTTTTTATCTGAAATTCTATGGATTGTTATCGTTACACTACAATTTTGTGACATTTTCTTCCAAATAGTCTAAAAATTCATCCAATTTGTCTTTAGTTATTCTTGCACCAGCTGCGGCATCATGACCTCCGCCTACACCTTCAAACTTTTCTGCACCGTTTCGCATTAATTCACTCAAATTGACATCTGATTTACAACTGATTGACTTTCTTGAGGAAAATTTTATGGTTCCTTCTGAACCGTCTGTTCTTAGAATAACTATCTTTCCAATATTTTTTGGAGAACCTGCAATTAATGATGAGATTGTCCCAGTCATTGTTTCAGGTACCACACCCTCAGCATTTACCATAACACAATTATCATCGCTGTTTGTTCTCCATCTTTCGTTGCCTAAAACATTCATGTATTCTCGAATCATCTTTCTATACTCACTAAGAATTTTTTCGCCTTCTTGCAACATCTTATTTCTATCACCCATGCATATGGAAATTCCCACACCCGATTTACCAATTCTGCCACATGAGTTTAACATAGTTGAGAATTCCCGACCATCTCTTAGAAAACTACGTTTATCCTCCCTTGGAAATGTGTATGTGTATCCAATTAATTCATCCATTATTTCAGTTGCATTCTTTCCCTGTGCAAATTGTGTTATTCCCTCGATAATCTTACGTTTTTCATCCTGATCTAAATCAGCTGTAACTCTCCACCGTGCTCCATCTTTTAATTCAATTCCAGTTGAGTTTAATATTGCAAGACATGCATCCCTGTTCCAAGTTAGACCTTCAATGAATGGCTGTGATGTAAATGCTAATGCATCAGGAAGAGGTCTTGTTTCACGTCCAACTAAGAGTAAATCCAAGTTAATATCAATTAATCCAAGTTCTTTTGCTGTTTTTGCAATTTTCTGATTTTCACCAATGAATGATTTTTTCTTACCCTGATCTTGCCTATCTCCCAGTCCAGAAACAACTGCTACTGAAGAAAGATCCACATTTTCCTTATTCAAAGATGTAGCTGCAAGGTATGTCATTCCACCAGCACATATTTCAGATCCCCCATCAAGTCCAAATTTCCACGCATTAATGATATTATCATAATCCATCTCTTCATCTGGTATTTGGTGATGATCTAGTACCATCCAATTATCATTAAGATTCTCACCTAGAATTTTACCAAACCCTCCACCCAGATCCGTAATGATATGTAATCCATTCTCTTCTTTTTTGAGTTGATTGACCAGATTTTGACTGAATTCATTCGTTGTTCTAACAGTACATTTTGCACCTTCTCTGATTAGAGCTTTGGATATTATACTACCAGATGTTATGCCATCACAATCAATATGCGTTGTAACAAGGATGCTCTGTTTTGATTTTATGGTATCAGCAATTTTATCTGAAAAATATGAAAGTGATTCTTGTATATTTTTGCCCATTACTCAAGTTGGGCTACTACAGACTTATATTTCCATTTTTTAGGAAGTATTCCTTTCTTCTTATAATGTGTCGAGAGCCTGTGAACCTTTGCCTCAACCAACTCCAATGATCTGACATTTCGACTATCACTTTTGTTATCTTTGAGATGTTTCTGTAAGTTAACTGCCTTCATTACGATGTTATTTAGATCTTCAGGAATTTCTGGTGTCAGCTTATTCTCTTTTAGTACTTGGGAAACTGTCTTGTTAAGAATAGGTTTTACAAGTGGTATAGCATGTTGATCTCTTAATTTTATACCGATCATACTTGAAGTCATACCGTCTTTTGCATATTTTATAATCAATTCTTCGATCTCTTTTGATTCCATTTTTACCCAATCTGGTTTCTTTAATTCGATGGGTCTGATCGAGTGTGATTTGCCATGATTGTGTGTATGCATTCTACCCATGTTTCAAGGCTAAATTAGGTACGAAATTAAATGTATCTTGTTCATAATTTGAAAAAAGTTAAATAATAACGCTAGCCACATTTCAACAGATACAAATGAACAAATCAATAGCATTAGGCGCAGTTTTTGCAGTCGCAATTTCAATGGGTGTTACCCCAGCATTTGCCCAGTATATGGGAGCTGGTGGAACAGGTAACCAAGACGGTGGGCATCCATCAATGTCTCTTGAACATACACTGGAACTAGCAGCAGCCAAAGTTCAATATGCACATGATAACCCAGCAGCAGGATCTGGTACTCCATATCTAGCAGCTGACGGTGTCATTGGTGCATCTGCAATCGCAGCAGCCATATTCGGCGGTATCGCTGGAGCATTCTTCTTTAGAGGAAGATCTGGTAAATACGCCGCACAGGGTAGAGGATAAAACCTCTCTATTTTCTATTTTATTCGTAATTCCTAGCGA
>CAZBHD010000082.1:0-5505 GCA_964491985.1 uncultured Candidatus Nitrosopelagicus sp.
GCTGCAATAGAAAGCATTGATAAAGTTGGACCATTTGATAGTGTTTTCAAGTTAGATGCAATAGATGATGTTCGTGCATCTAAGAAAGAAGACATCGTAAAACGCGCAAAAGAGATTAAACAGAAATGGGCAACAAACTCAGTAAGCGAAGGTGATGAGATGCTCAAAACAGTTCATGAAAATAATTCTGATAAAATTACAACATATGGACCAAAAAAATTGCATTGTAGTACCGGTGTATTTGACTCACCATGGATTATTTTGGTTGAAGGGCGAGCAGATATTATCAACTTGTTACGCGCAGGTTATGAGAACGCCCTTGCATTTGAGGGTGGACGAATTGATGAATCAATTAAAGAATTATGTGATAAGAAAGATATAGTTGTTGCATTTCTGGATGGTGACAGGGCAGGTGGATTTATTCTTAAAGAATTAAAATCAGTAGTTCATGTTGATATTGAACTCAGGGCGGATGAAGGTATTGAAGTTGAAGAATTAACACCAAAAAGAGTTGATGAACTTCTTAGTCCTGTTGCCGATAAAATAAAGCAAGATCTTGCCACTCCATCATTAAAAAGTGAAGATGATAGTCCACTTGCTGAAATTTGTAAAACAAAATATCCAGAATTAAACGAATCACTAGAAGCAATTGCAATAGATTCAGACAGTAATGAAATGTTCAAAGTTCCTATTAGTGAGTTGGTCCCAAAAATTTCTGGTCAATCAGGAATAAAGTATTTGATTTTAGATGGTATTATCACACAAAGATTGTTTGATGCAGCAAAAGATACTGGAGTGGAATATGTTGTTGGACATAGAATAGCCAAACTCACAAACACTGATGGTGTATCATTAAAAATATTTAGAGATCTTGGTATTGCTTAATCTTAATGACTGACTTAAAGACACAACATCTACTAACTCTTGCACATATACTATCTAAAGGCGGAAAACATAATTTTGTTAATATTACTACAACTTCTCTTGGAAGAGAAATAGGTAAGTCACAACAATCAGCATCTCTGCATTTGAAAGAACTAGAATTAGGCGGATTCATTGAAAGAATCCAATCCGGACGGAAACAATCAATAAAAATAACAAATAAAGGATTTATTGAATTATCAACGCTACATAACCTTCTATCAAAGCTAATATCAAAATCTCCTAATTCATTATCAATCGTAGGTACGATAATTTCTGGAATGGGTGAAGGTGCATATTATATGTCGATGAAAGGCTACACAAAACAGTTTAAATCAAAACTAGGTTATGTGCCCTACCCCGGCACTCTAAATGTTCAACTCAAGGACAAAAAATTTTCTGAAGCAATTTCACAACTATCAAATTATGAAGGAGTAAAGATTAACTCATTCTCTGATGGTAAACGAACATTTGGGTGGGTAAAGTGTTTCAAATCAAAAATTAACAATAAAATTGACTGTGAATTGATTTTATTAGAAAGGACTCATTATGATACAACCATTGTTGAATTTATTGCAAAAAGTAATATTCGAAAATCCTTGAAAATTGGTAATAAATCAAATACTAAAATTAAAATTTCAATTCTAGGTAATTTCTCTTAAAGCCCGTGAATCTCCTCACCATACTCTTTTTGAATTGATGAACTAGAAGTATCTGGTCTTGGGGATTCTAATCGAACGACTGCTACATCTAAATATATTTTTCTACATCCAACTACAATGAATTTCTCTTGATGTGTTTGATCATATCCTAATGCAATTATTTGTGGCTTAACCAAATCTACTGTATTAAAAATATCTTCTTCATCACCAATAATACATAAATCAACCATAGATAATGATGAAACCAATTCCTGTCTTAATTGAGCGCTGTGTAATGGTTTTCGTTTTTTCATTTTTATAGCTGTTTTATCAGTTGCGACCACCACCACTAAAACATCCCCTAGTTTCTTTGCCGCATTTAGTGTATTGATATGCCCCGGATGAATTATATCAAAAACACCTCCGGCTAAAACGATTTTTAATGAGGAATCTTGTATCTCTGAAAGAGTTTTCATATTATTTTCCACCTATGATGTTGCTGTTATTGTCCAATTTCAACTCATCGTTATCACATTTTTGGGTCAAAACCTTTTGCAATTCGTAAGGCATCGACTAAACCATCAGCATATCCTATACTCAGTACTGCATACTCTTTTTTACCTTCTTTTAGAAAGTTTTCTGCATCATCAATGTACAACTTTGCATTTATTAAAACATCTTCATACTCTTTGAGATTTTCATAATGAGGTTTGATCTCATTTAATGCCTCACGCACCATTGGAACATATTTTTCAATCATCTGTTCAGAAATACCTTTAACATTCATAGAATTATCAAATGGCTCATCTAGACATTCTGTGACTATCTTAACCGCATTAGATTCTGTAAAATGTAGATTTCCAGGTATGATTACAGTGTGTGGAGGTTCTCCAAATTCTTTTTTTATTAAATTTGATATTTTACCAGATATAATACTCTGATTACTTTTTCCAATTCTTGATGCAACTATCGCAAAAGTATTTGACGAGACGATTTTTTCATTTTGCGTCTTTTCTATATCCAATAACAAAGACAAAGCATCTTGTGGAGCTAAGAAAAATGATTTATCTTCGTTGTATTCTAATAAAATTACTGAGTGCATTTTACTTAACAAATTATTAGAAATCGTGTTGTATGGTGTAATCATTGACTTTGGATCATTCATGACGGTCATAATTTTTCCAACTTTGTAATATTGTAATCCTATTTCGCCAATTAGAGATGAAACAATAGAGGATGAATGAATAGTTTTAGTTTTTATTTTGTCTGTAATTGCCCTTGTTCTTAATTCTAAATGTGTGGTTGCAATATATGGATCACCATATGAAATCAAAACAGTTTCTTTCTTTTTTGCATTCTCTAGAATTTCATTGCCATCTTCTACAAGCCAACGTTTTGCAATTTTAAACTCACCCTTGCATATATTTTTTAATTGGTCTTTTTCAGTTTCTGAAATTGGACTGGTAAATGATTCCAAATAGACAACACCTGCATTTTTTATCACAGAAAGTGTTCTATCAGATACTTCTGAAATTCCTGAAACTCCTAATCCAATGAACCACAGCATTATTTTTTTCTGTCATGGAGTCTTTTTAAATGATGTAGTGATTTTTTTAGAATTTCTATTCCCTTTACAAATTCGTCAACTGAAACTTTTTCGTCAATTGTATGTGCTTCATGAGGATCCCCTGGCCCATATGTAATGACGGGAATTTTTAGTTCATTTCCTAACTCATTCATATCTCCAGTGCCTGTTTTTCTAATAAGCATTGGTCTCTTTTTTTCAACATCTAGTATTGCTAATGTCATTGCCCTAACTAATGGAGAATTATGGTCTGCCTCAAATGGCTCTGTCTGATCAATTACTGAATACAAAACTTCAATTTCTCGTTTCACGGATATTTCGTTAATTATTCTGGTAATCTTCTCTTCAATATTATTACAATTCATGTCTACTGGTATTCTAATATCTAGCGTGGCGTCACATTCTATTGGTGTTACATTATGACTTGTTCCTCCACCAATTTCTGTTAAGGTTGCAGTTAGCATCATTCCCTTACTCCTTTCTTCCTGACCGCCTTCTAGAGAATTTTTTAATTCTGTAACTACTGATGATGTTTCTTCTATTGCATTTTTTGCCAGCCATGGTGCACTAGCATGAGCACTATCTTTAACATTCACTCTTAGGTTTATTGCCAAACGACCTTTGTAAGCAATTGTAATTTTTTGGATGCTGCTTGGCTCTCCAAAAATTGCATAATCTATATCTGGTTTATTTTTCTTCAGAGTCTTTATTCCAGTTGCATTTCCCTCTTCATCAACTGCACCAACAAAAGTAACTGTTCCTTCATGTTCTTTAATACTAGCAGCTGCAAACAACATTGCAATTAGTGGTGCTTTTGCATCAGATGCCCCCCTTCCATGTAGCATATCCCCCTCTCTTCTAACTTTGATCTTACCTGGAACAACATCCATGTGTCCACACAACATAATTTTAGGTTCACCTGAACCTTTTGTAGCTATAATATTTCCAGCCTCATCTTGGTGAATATCTCTAAATCCTAAATCATCACATCTATCTGCAAGAAAATCCGCCAAAGCTTTTTCATTTAATGATGGAGTGTAAATTCGTAATGCTTTCTCTAAAGTCTTAATCGCATATCTTGATGTTTCTAAATGTTCATCCATTTTATACAATCTCCTTTATGTACTCCAACATTAATTTTGGAATATCCACGCCTGTAACTCTAACTACATTTCGAAATTCAGTTGTGTTATTGATTTCATGAACAACTAATCCTTTATCATTACTTTCCATCAGATCAACCCCAACAATTTCACCATGTACAGCATTTTTCGCCTTGAGACAAATTTCCTCTAACTCATTAGTTATTTCACATGTTTCAGCTGATCCACCCAAATGTGTATTAGTTTTCCAATTTCCATCACCAGAATTTCTATATATTGCAGCTGGTACAGTATCACCTATAACAATTGCACGAATATCACGTGGTGGTCGTTCTACAAATTCTTCAAGAAAATGAACTTGATGGATAGGATACATCGCTTCGCGACCTTCAATTATTCCTTCTGCAGAGTCCATATCATTAATCTTGGAAACCATTCTACCCCAACTACCAATTGTTGGCTTGATAATTTTTGGAAATCCATTTCTATCAAGTGCTTCCATTGCAGCATCTTTTGAAAATGCGACAGTTACATTAGGTGTTGGAACCCCTGACTTCTGCAATAGCATATGAGTAAATAACTTATTTCCAGCAAAAATTCCAGTATTCAGACAGTTTACAACTTTAACTCCTTGACCTTCAATTGCAGCAGTTGAGTGTAAATTTCTGTAATAACTGACACATCGTTGTAGTACTGGATGTGTGAAGCAACTTTTTTCGTTTAGATCACCGGACATCTTTTTGCAATCAATCATCTCTAAATTGATATTATTCTTTTTGGCTGATTCAATGAGTAATTTTTCTTCGAGACGGATTGTATCATAAAGTGCCGTTATAGTGGTGGTCACTGCCCCCAATCCTCACCGACAGTTTGAGCTGGTTTCAACTCAAAACCTTCGGAAGCCTTTACGAGTTCATAGCTTGCACCGCAATCAGGGCATGTTACAATTTCCCCCTCCACAGCATCGTCTGGAATTGTCATGTTTGCATCACATTCTGGGCAATTTGTCATTTTATCTCTATTTTTTCTCCTTTTCATCACTAATTATTCTTTTTTCAAGTCTATCTTCTAATGGTATTTCTAATACATCACCCATTCTCAGATTTTTTAATCCCTTAGCGACATTCTTAGCAGTATCAGTATCTTTCTTTATACCTAATAATGACATGAGGTAACTTGCACCTGTTTTTCCTGCTAATTCACCAAATACAATTGTACGATGGTTACCTACAACTCTAGGTGGAATTGGCTCATA
>CAZBHD010000083.1:0-5061 GCA_964491985.1 uncultured Candidatus Nitrosopelagicus sp.
CGAGTCACCTTTTAGCATGTCATTTCCTTGATCACCTGAAATATTATCATCCCCACCATTTCCAAAGATTATATCGTTACCTTCACCTGCAAAAATACAATCATTTCCATTATTGCCCATTATGATGTCATCTCCACCATACCCAAATATCAAATCGGGTAAACTGGTACCACTTAGGAAATTATCTTCGGCTGTACCCAATATCATATTATAATATGAAGGAGAATTACCACATATTTGCACATTAATCAGTTGCATTTCAGATACTGAATTACCGGCGTTATCTGAGGCAGTCCATGTTACGATTGTCTCACCTAGAGGGAATGTTTCTGGAGCGTTGTTAGTAATAATTGGTTGTGTATCTATGATGTCTGAAATTTGTGGTGAATCAAGTTCAATAATATTTTCTAATGATGTAGCATCAAATATGATATCCCCAGATATTTGCAACTCAGGTGGTGAATTATCAACTACTATGATTTTTTGATCAATTTGTGAGATATTTCCTGATTCATCTTCTGCAGTCCAAGTTACTACAGTTTCACCAAATGGAAATACATTTGGCGCATTGTTAGTAACCATAACATCGCTAATAATATCATCTGCAATTGGTGAAATCATTTCAATGATGTTACTTGTAGATGATGTTGCATCAGTTACAATATCTTCAAGTTGTAATATACTTGGTGATGTTGTATCCACAACAGTAACTAATTGTGTATCAGACACTGAATTTCCTGATGAGTCTGTTGCAGTCCAAGTGACGGTTGTCTCACCTAGAGGGAATGTTTCTGGAGCATTGTTAGTAATTTTTTCTAATTGAACAGAATCAGATGCAATAGCAAATCCTATTTCAACAATGTTAGAATCATTTGATTCTGCCTCGATTTCGATATCATTTGGTGATGTAATTGATGGTATAGTAGTATCTATTAATGAAACTTGTTGTTGAGCAGTTGCTATATTACCAGCATTATCTGAGGCAGTCCATGTAATAGTTGTGAGACCTAGTTCAAACGTTTCAGGTGCGTTGTTAGTAATTAAAGTGACTCCAACATTATCATTCACACTAATCATGCCTAATTCGACCATATTACGTTGAAATCCAGTTGCTTCAACAACAATATTCTCTGGAGTGTCAATACTTGGTGATGTTGTATCCACAACAGTAACTAATTGTGTGCCAGACACTGAATTACCAGCGTTATCTGAGGCAGTCCATGTTACAATTGTTTCACCTAGAGGGAATGTCTCTGGAGCGTTGTTAGTAATTGATGATACTCCAACAATATCAGAAGTTTCTACTATTCCAAGGATCACAAAATTATTTAAAGGATTTTCAGCTTCTTGAATAATATTTTCTGGTGGAATTAATTCAGGTTCTTCTGTGTCAACAACTGTAATAGTTTGGAAAAATAATGAAGAGTTTCCTGACGAGTCGGTTGCGGTCCAAGTTACGATTGTATCACCTAATTGAAATAGTTCTGGTGCATCGTTAGTAATTTCAGGATTGGTATCAACTTGATCTAATGCAGATGCCTGACCAACATCAACTACCATACCTGATGAATCTATAATTTCTAGTGTAATGTTATCAGGACCCGTAATTACAGGTTGAGTTGTATCTTCTATGGTTATAGTTTGTGTATCAGACACTGAATTACCAGAAGTATCGGTTGCTGTCCATGTTACAATTGTCTCACCTAGAGGGAATGTCTCTGGAGAGTTGTTCTCAACTGATTTAATTTCAACAGTATCAAAAACTCTTCCATCGACTAATTCAATATAATTTTCAGTCAAATCAACAGCTTCCAGTTTAATGTCAGATGGTGCAATAATTTCTGGTGATGTGGTATCCACAACAGTAACTAATTGTGTGCCAGACACTGAATTACCAGCAATATCACTCACTGCCCATGTTACAATTGTCTCACCGAGAGGGAATTTCTCTGGAGCGTCGTTAGTTGTATATGCTATATCTGATATGTCATTTACAGTTAATTCACCTAAGTCATCAATAATAGTATTAATTCCATTGGCTTCCACCTCAATATCATCTGGTATTACTAAAAGTGGTCTTATTGTATCAACTACATTAACACTTTGCTCTTTAGTTGCTACATTACCTGATTGATCTGTTGCGGTCCATGTTACAATAGTTTCACCAAATGGAAATATAGTTGGTGCATTGTTAGTTACAATCACTTCATCTATGTCATTAATTTGAGGTGTCGGTAGTAATAATTCACTTCCACTAGAAATCATTCCTTCTAAGGTGACATTATTGATAAAAATTTCAGGTGAAGTGGTATCTACTACAATAACTTTGTGTGAGGAGGTTGAAACATTACCAGATGAATCAGCAACCATCCATGTTACGATTGTCTCACCTAAGGGAAAACTCTGTGGTGCGTCATTAGATAATGACTCCACTTTTACATGATCAAAAACTTCTGGCTCAATCAACGATATTGAATTATCATTTATACTAGTTGCCTCAACTATAATATCTTCAGGAATATCAACCCTGGGTGAAGTAGAATCAATCAATACTACTTTTTGTTGCATTGTTGATACATTTCTCATGACATCGGTAGCAGTCCAAGTGACGGTTGTCTCGCCTAGTGGAAATACAGCAGGTGCATCACTCTCTATTGAAATGACACCTACTACATCTGAAATAGTTGGGGTTTTAAGTTGCACGAGATTCTCTGTTTCAGATTTTGCTTCAAGTCTGATTTCTTTTAATTGCTCGATCTCGGGTGGAATTGTATCTTGAACTATGATGTTTTGTGATTCTATTGCCATATTTCCTGCTCCATCAATGGCTGTCCAGATGATTGTTGTTATACCAATTGGAAATTCTTCAGATGCATTATTTGATAAAGAAAGAATTCCGCTTTCATCACTAGCCATTGCATTTCCAACATTTACAGGTGTAAGAGCCCCAGTAGCCTCAATAATTACATCGCTAGGCACTGATATGAGTGGTTTTGTAAAGTCGTTTGGTACTGGATTTACGAGTGGTAATTCAATTTGTTCTTCAATAATATACTCCGGCTCAGATAGTTGTTCTTGTTGTTCAACAGTAGGTTCTTTGACAATTTCTTGTCCTATAATTAATTTTTCAAGAACAATGGGTGTAGAAAATTTTTGAATTCTATGATTTAGTGTATCTGTCACATAAAGAAATCCGTTATTGTCAACTGTAACATCTTTAGGTGATTGGAATTGCCCTTCACTATTTCCAGTAACTCCAAATATTGATAATGCAAATCCGTACTGATTAAACTGAATTATTCTATTATTTCTTTGATCACCAATATAGATATTATCACTTTCATCAACAACTATTCCACGTGGTGATATCTTAAATCCTCCAACACTGGAGTCTAAAGTTCTTAAAAACTTACCATCATCATTGTAGACATTAATCCTATTATTACCGGGATCAGTTACAAATAATTTTCCTTCACTATCAACTGCAATATCTATTGGTGAAATAAAATTCCCTGCTCTTTTACCACTTTGTCCAAATCCTGAAACATATTCTCCATCCAAGGTGAATTTTTGTATACGATTATTCCCAGTATCTACTACGTATACAAATTTATCATCACTAATTGCAATTCCATTAGGTGATCTGAATTCACCATTGCCACTACCAAATCCTCCCCACTGCATTACAAAATTTCCTAGATTATCAAATTTCTGAACAGTATCTAATGCTCTGTCTACTACAAACACATAATCATCAATAACTGCAATTCCAGATGGGTGTGAAAATTCCCCTGGACCAGAACCTTGTGAGCCCCATGATCTAACGTAAGTTCCTTGTTCATCAAATTTCTGAACTCGTGAATTTCCAAGATCAGTTACATAGATGTTATCTTCTGAGTCAACTGCCAAATGCTGTGGATTCAAAAACATTCCAGGTTTTTCAATTCCAGACATGCCCCAATCTAATTCAAATGGATGATTTGCTGCATAGGAATTTTGTGTAAAAGATACACCTATCAATAATACTGAGAATAGTAAAACTAGGGATACCACTTTGTACATCGAAAAATGCTCCTAGAAAACACTCAAGATCTCACATGTGAGGTTTTTTTGTAATTTTGGTCAAAAATGACCATGTACGTAGATCTCAGGTGAACTATAGATTTTTACGCTCAGAATGGCTTATTGACGTCACGCGTAAAGACATAGCTTGCTAGCCCAATCATTATGACACTAAAACCTACCAAAATTGTGACACTTAGTAATGCAGACCATCCCTCAACATAGCCAGACATCATTTCACGTACTAGTATGACGGTATAGCTGACAGGATTAAATGCAGCGAGAGAAGAAAGCCAATCTGGCATTAATGCCAATGGAAAAAGTGCTGGACTTAGTAAAAATAATGGCATGCCAAGGAAGTTAATTATTCCCCAAAACGTTTCTTGAGACTTTGCCGCAGCTGCCACCATCACTGAAATTCCAGAAAATCCAATTGAGAATAAAATTACAATTGCCATTATAGGTCCAATCATCCATAGATGTGGCATACTAACTCCAATTGCAAGTGCAATTCCCAAAATCAAACTTGCTTGAAATGCAGCAATTAATGAGATTGCCAGCATCTTACCTAATGCAATTGATGATCTTGATATTGGTGATGTTAATGCCTTGTTCATAAACCCATATCGTCTATCCCAAAGTGTGTTAACTCCACCAAAGATGCTTGTGAATATGGCAGTTAGTATGATAACACCAGGTGCCATAAATTCAATATATTCACCATCAAAACCAACTGATTCAATCAAGGGTTGTGTACCTGCAAAAATATTTCCCATCACAATTATCCAAATTGCGGGTTGGATCAATCTGATAACAACTCCACTTTTTGATTTTCTATAGCGCTTCATCTCACGCCAGAAAATTGCATAAGTATCGGATGTGATCAAAGTCCTCTTCTCCTATTTAGATTGAATTCTTTCCGTTTGTTTAATTTTTGAGTGGTATCATCACGTAGATTATGGCCTGTATATGATATGAAAACATCATCTAGGGTTGGTT
>CAZBHD010000084.1:0-3494 GCA_964491985.1 uncultured Candidatus Nitrosopelagicus sp.
TACGGAAGATGAAGAAAAAAATGATGAAATGCAAAAAGAACTAGTTAATGATGAAAAAGAACTAGCAGAACACACAATGCTTGTTGATTTAGGCAGGAATGATATTGGTAGGGTTTGTGATTATGGAACTGTGCATGTAAAATCATTAATGGATGTAAAAAGATTCAGCCACGTTCAACATATGGTTACACATGTAATTGGTAAATTAAGCAAGAAATTTGATATGTATGACGCATTCAAAGCAGTATTTCCTGCAGGAACAGTATCTGGTGCTCCAAAAGTGAGAGCCATGGAAATAATAGATGAATTAGAACCTGAATCTAGAGGCCCATATGCTGGTGCCGTAGGTTACTTTTCATTCAATGGCTGTTGTGATTTTGCCATAGCGATTAGAAGTATTTTTGCTGATGGTAAATCAGGATTTGTACTAGCTGGTGCTGGTATTGTTTTTGATTCTATTGCAAAAAATGAGCTTAGTGAAACAGAGCATAAGGCTAATGCAATGATAACTGCATTAAAGGAGGCATCAAAATGAGATTCTTAATCATAGATAACTATGATTCGTTTGTATACAATTTAGCACAGAGACTTGGTGAGCTGGGTGTTACATCAGACGTAATTAGAAATGATCAACTTACTATAGAAGAGATAAAAAATGAAGATTATGATGCGATAATAATTTCTCCTGGTCCAGGAACACCTGATAGTAAACGATACTTTGGTATATGTAAGGAAGTAATACAAGAACTTGGATCTACGACACCAATATTAGGAGTGTGCCTTGGTCATCAAGGAATAATATCATGTTTTGGTGGAAAAGTAGTTAATGCAGGAAACGTAAGACATGGAAAAACAAGTAGGGTTAAACATTATAATGATTCTATGTTTGACGGAATAAAAAATCCATTTAGGGCGACAAGATATCATTCTTTAGTTGGTGATAAAACAATAATTCCTGATTCGCTAAAAGTCACCGCCACTGCAGAAGATGATGGTGAAGTTATGGGTGTCAGTCATAAAGAATACTTGATTGAAGGTGTTCAATTCCATCCCGAGTCAATCTTGACAGATGAAGGTACAAAAATTCTGGCAAATTTCATAAAGAGGGTAAAAAATGCTTGATGAATTAATAATGACATTACAAAGTAACCGTGATCTATCTTCTGAACAAATGACAATTGTCATGGATGAAATTCTTAGTGGAAAGTATGATGATAATACTATAGCAAAATTCTTGCAGAATCTTACTCTAAAAGGTGAAACTAATGATGAATTATTAGCAATGCTTGAAAAAATGAATCAGTTTTCAGTTAGTATATCACCAAATTGTCAAAACAGGATTATTGATATGTGTGGGACTGGAGGAGATAATCTAAAAACCTTCAATATTTCAACTACCGCATCATTTGTTGTGGCTGCGGCTGGTGGATATATTGCGAAACATGGAAATCGCTCAGTTTCAGGCGTATCAGGAAGTGCTGATATTTTTGAATATTTTGGTTTTGATTTAGATTCTGAGCCATCAAAAATTGTCAATATGATTGAAAAAATTGGTATTGGATTCATGTTTGCGCCCAAATTTCACCCTGCTATGAAAAATGTTGTAAATGCAAGAAAAATTTTGAGTAAAAGAACTGCGTTCAATCTTTTATGACCATTAAGTAATCCAGCAAACGTTAAACATCAATTGATAGGTGTTTTTGCAGATGATTATATCAAAAGAATTGTAAAAATTATGCAAAAAAATCATTCTGAAACAATTCTTGCTGTAAGATCAGAAGATGGTATGGATGAACTATCAACAACATCAAAAAATAAAGCATGTATGCTAAAAAATAATGAGGTTACAGAATTTATAATTAATCCAGCAGATTACAATATTGGAAATTCTAGTTTATCTGATATACAAATTTCAACAAAACAAGAGGCTATAGATGCATTTCTTAATGTTTTAAACAATACATCAAACACAACAATGTTGAATATTACTATATTAAATGCCGCAGGGGGTTTGTTAGTAGGTAATGTTTGTGACAGATTTGACGAAGGTGTTGAACTTGCTCGAGAGACAATAAAAAGTGGAAAAGCATTTGAAAAATTAAAACAATTTGCAAAAGAAACTAATTCACTAGAAAAGTTAGAGAGGGTAGATTAAATTGGAGAATATTCTAGAAAAGCTTGTAAATAATTCAAAGAAAGCAATCAATGATGGAATATATGAAATTCCAGAATCACTTTCGAATTCTGGAATTGATTTGGAATCAGTGGTAGCAAAATTGCAACATGCACCTTTAATCACAGAAATAAAATTTTCGTCACCAGCTTTAGGTAATATTAGAAAAATTTCAGATCCAGTTGAAATTGCATTGCAAATGATTAGTGGTGGTGCTACTGCATTATCAGTTCTTACTCAACCATACTTGTTTGATGGTTCACCTGAGGTTTTTATGAAGATTAGAAAAGCTGTAACAGTTCCAATGTTAATGAAAGATATTACAATAGATAAAATACAAATCGATGCTGCAAAAAAAATTGGTGCAGATTATTTCTTACTAATACAATCTATTTTTGACAAAAAGATGATTTCAGGCATGGATGAATTAATTGAATATGGTCATAAAAAAGATCTAAAAGTGCTTGTAGAAGCCCACACAGCAAAAGAATTTGAAAATGCCTGTAATACTGGTGCTGATATTATTGGAATCAATAATAGGAATTTAGATACTCTGAAAATAGATCTTAATACGACGAAAGATATTCTTGAAAAGTCAAATTCTCAAAAAGTTATTATTTCGGAAAGTGGAATAGAATCTCCCGATGATATTAGATTTCTTCATAAATGCGGTGCTGACGCATATTTAGTAGGTAGTAATATTATGAAAACAGATGATATACAGCAAGCTGTACAAAATTTGGTGAATGCGATATGAAAATTGGAATTCCGAAAGACGGTAGATTTGGTGATTTTGGTGGCAAGTACATACCAGAAACACTAGCTCCTGCAATAGAGGAACTTGAAAAAAATTATTTGAAGATTAGAAATGATCCTACATTTAAAAAAGAACTGAATAAATTTCTTGCAGAATATGCAGGGCGTCCAACTCCATTATATTTGGCTAAAAATTTGACCAAAAAAATCGGTGGTGCTAAGATCTATCTAAAAAGAGAGGATCTTCTACATGGTGGAGCACATAAAATAAACAATACACTAGGACAAGCATTACTTGCAAAAAAGATGGGTAAAAAAAGAATTATTGCAGAAACTGGTGCTGGGCAACACGGGGTAGCTACAGCAATGGCTTGTGCATGTCTTGATCTGAAAGCTGAGATATACATGGGATATATAGATACAGAAAGACAGAAACAAAATGTTTTCCGTATGGAGTTGCTTGGTGCAAAAGTTCATTCTGTGAAATCTGGCTCACAAACTCTAAAAGATGCAATCAATGAAGCAATGAGAGATTGGATTACAAATGTGGAATCAACATACTATT
>CAZBHD010000085.1:0-19634 GCA_964491985.1 uncultured Candidatus Nitrosopelagicus sp.
AAAAGCTAAACCAAAAGCTAAGACAAGAAAAACAAAAGCTAAACCAAAAGCTAAGACAAGAAAAACAAAAGCTAAACCAAAAGCTAAGACAAGAAAAACAAAAGCTAAACCAAAAGCTAAGACAAGAAAAACAAGGAGATAATTAAAATTTTAACCTAAATTTTTTCAAGCTTACCAAATTTGCCTTTTCCTAGTTGTACTTCACCCTTAAACTCATTGGTATAACCATTTTCGATTTTTATTTTGTCGCCATTTTGAATATTGTTTGCATCTTCTGCCCACAATGTAATCTTAATTTCCATTCCATTGTCTACAAGAAATGCATTTGCAACATCAACAGTTGAACCAGCTTTTGTGTTGACAGTTCTAACTTCTTCTTTCCTTTCCACTGTACCCTCAACATTAATTCCGGATCTCATATTTTTGGCTTCATCAATTGTTGTCATAAATTAAAAATCGCTAAAATGATTATAAACTTTGTTTTTTAAAATTCATGTTATTCTTTTCTAATTAATCATTATTCATCAGAAATAAAATAAATTTTCTAGGATGAGTTATATGCTAAATTTCTTAAATTGAATCTGTGGAGGGGTATCGAAGCCCGGTCAACCGAGAAGGACTCAAGATCTAGTATAAGATATCCTTTCTCTTAGGAGTTCGTGGGTTCGAATCCCACCCCCTCCATTAATCTAAAACGCAAAATTTCTAGTTACATGATTATTGTTTTTACAGCAGAAACTTTATGCTTTGTTAGTTTTTCATGAAGTGATGCATGCTCAGAATACTTGAATGTTAGATTGCATCTAAAACATTTCCATGATTTTTCTGGCACAGAATTCAGGAACCATTTTTTGATTTAAATATTTTGCATCTTTCATCTATTTTTTTCAGTTTGTTGGAAAGGATTTAGATGTTAATACAATACAAATTGTATATGGTAGATATTTTTGAAATAATTAGTGAATATTCATATTTAGGAATATTCTTTCTATTGATAGCAATAAATGCTGCACCATTACTAATGCCACCAACTTGGATCATATTATCATCTTTTTATGCAATAGATCCTTTACTTGATCCATTAGTTTTATCATTAATTGGTGCAACTGGAGCCACAATAGGTCGATTCTTTTTGAAGTCTGTTAGTGGACTATTTCGTAAATTTGTTGGACAAGAACAAAAATCAAATTTAGACGCTATTGGAAATTTTCTGAATCTAAAAAGATTCGGTTATATTGTCACTTCATTTGTCTTTGCAGCTACTCCTTTACCAAGCAACATGTTATTTGTAACTTATGGATTATTACGTGCAAAGAGCTTTGGTTTGTATGTTGGTTTTTGGATGGGTCGTGTTGTCTCTTACTATGTCATGATTACAATAAGTACTGTTGTTTTGACACCATTCATAGAATTATTTGAAGAAAGATACATAGGAATTCTTATAGCTGATGCATTAGGAATAGGTTCAATTATATTTTTTACCTGTATTAATTGGAATCTTTTATTAACAAAAAGAAGATTCAAATTGAATAAACCAAGGCTGTGGAAATTTTGAACGAATTAAACTATCTCAAAAAATATGTGAGAAAGATTTATGCAAAAAATGATCCTGCACACGATTTTAATCATATAATGCGAGTTTACAAAAATGCGGAACAAATTTGCAAAACAGAAAAAGCCAATAGAAAATTGGTCTTGGCCTCAGTACTACTGCATGATATTATAAAAAAGAAGAAATCAGATAAACGTTCAAAATCATCTGCTGATCTGAGTGCTGAAAAGGCATTAGGAATTCTTCAAAATTTAAAATTCTCAGAACGGGATATCGGAATTATATTAGAGTCTATAAGAAATCATAGTTTCAATAAAGGAAAAGTTTCAAAAAGTATTGAGGGAAAAATTCTACAGGATGCTGATAGGTTAGATGCTATAGGGGCTATAGGAATAGCACGTGTTTTTTCTGTTAGTGGTGCAAAAAATAGACAGTTCTACGAGCCTAATGATCCCTTTTCAAGAAGTAGGATTCCTAATGATCAAAAATGGGCATTGGATCATTTTTTTAAGAAATTACTTGTTTTGGATAAAACAATGAATACAAAAACAGGAAAAACTGAAGCAAAGAAAAGAACAAAAGTCCTAAAAAATTATTTATCTACACTAAAAAAGGAAATTTAGCCATAATCAATATACCTCTGATATCTTTTTTCGATTTCTTTATTTTGTCCTAATTTAATTTGCTCAATGTCATTTTTTATGCGGTGTTGTATGTATGAATTTATTTCATTTAATGAATCATCAGTTTTGAATGATTCGAGTAAAGGACTTAACGTTAGAAAAAATTCAATTACTTTATCTCTGAATTCCTCACTGGTAGGATTCCTAATTCCTTTCAGTCTAAACCAAACCATTGCCCAACTGCCACCTGTAACATGTGGCAAAAGATCTAATGCACGTTCAATTTCAAATCTGTTATCTTCTCTCATTATACTCAAAGATTTGACGCAATTGATTTGGCAAAATATGTTACAATCATATCAGCTCCTGCACGTTTTATGGAATAGAGTATTTCTTTTGTCATATCACCTTCATTTATCCATCCTTGCATTGCTGCACCTTTCACTAATGCATATTCACCTGATACACTATATGCAGATACAGGTACATTGAATCTTCGTTTAGTTTCTGCAATTAAATCAAGGTATGTTAAGGCAGGTTTAATCATTACAATATCTACGCCTTCATTGATATCTGTTTCAACTTCTCTCATTGCCTCTCTAGGATTTGTGAATGGGACCTGATACGTTCGTCTGTCACTGAATTGGGGTGCACATTCTGCAGCATCTCTAAATGGTGAATAAAAATTTGATCTATGTTTAGCAGAGTGTGACATTATAGAAACATCAGAGAATCCTGCAGCATCTAAACTACTTCTAATTGCTGCCACTTGTCCATCCATCATTGCTGATGGTGATACAACATCCACACCAGCTTTAGCTTGACTAACTGCAATCTTTGACAATGTAGCAATACTAGAGTCATTATCGATTAACTCACCTTTAACTAATCCACAGTGACCTGATGATGTATACTGGCATAGACATACATCAGCCATAATAGCAATTTTATCACCAAAGTTTTTCCGTATCTCTGAAATTGCTCTCTGGATAATACCATGATCTACGAATGCAGAAGTTCCTTCGTCGTCCTTATTCTGTGGAATACCAAAAAGCATTACAGCAGGAATTCCTAATTCTGCAATAGCATCTACTTCATTTACAATATCAGATAGTGGAAATCGTTCAATTGCCGGCATTGATTGAATTTGTTTTTTAGTTTGAATTCCATCTTCAACAAATACTGGACAAATCAAATCTTTTGGAGATAATGAGACTTCTTGCACAAGATCTCTAATTTTTTCAGTTTTTCTTAGTCGTCTAAGCCTTCTACTAGGAAAATTAGACATAATTATGGTTACTCTGATAGAATATAATTCCTAAGCAGGGATGGTCTCTTCAGTCTTAAATTCATGCTCAACAAAATATTCCACTCGAGTTTTTTTGAACTCTCTCGAACTAAATAGAATTTTATATTCATCAACATTGATTTGTTTCTGAATCTGTCCAGCAACTTCTCCTGCTTCATCGAAAGATTTGCAATGAATCATTGAAAATACATTGTATGGCCAGTCCGGATATACTGGTCTCTCATAGCAATGGCTTACTTGTGGGAACGCACCAAGCTTGTTTCCAACAGTACTAATTCGCTCTTTTGGAACTTTCCAGACAATCATACCGTTGGCGGTAAAGCCAGCTTCTCTATGACGTAAAATCGCTGCGTATCTTCGCATAACTCCAATCTCTTCATAATAATGCAGTTTTTCAAAGACTTGATCCTCCGTCATATCCAAATTTTCTGCTGCTTTTTGGAAAGGTCTATCTACTATCTCCATATCTTTCTGTAGCTCTCTGATGAATTTTTTATCTTCTTCTATTGCTACAAACTTTGTATCAATAACTTTCTTCTTTTCTTCAGATGGTTTCACTTCGTGCTTTTTACCATCAACCATATCAAGTTTTACTCCAATCTTGAATAGTTGTAGTGTAGGGAGCATTCTTGTTTTTTTAATTCCATCTAATTTTGAAAACTTGTCAAGTTCTTTTTCCAAGTCTGAGCCAGGTGGAACAGCCAATGTAAACCAGAGATTGAATTGATGGTCTCTTACATAGTTATGACTTACACCAGGATGTTTATTGATTTGGTATGCAACGTGTTCAAGCTTGTCGGGTTCAATCTCCATGGCAACCAATGAGCTGGTATACCCCAACTTTCTTGTATCAAAGATCGCACTAAGCTGTCGCAATACGCCTTTTCTCTTTAACTGAATTAATCTGTCCTTTACCTCATTAGACGAAATTTCAAACTTTTTTGCCATTTCATCAAATGGTTTAGAAACCAATGGAAATTTCCATTGTATCTCATTGAGGATCTCAGTATCAAGTTTATCAATATCAGTCAATACACCAGATCTTTAGTCTCAATTAAAAAATGTAACTGGTTTTCTTGAATCTATAAATACCATTCATGGTGCGCCAGAGTGTTGATTGTTGATCTTCATCTAAAGGGGAACCTTGTCATTGTAGTTGGATCTGGAAACGAGGGAATGAAGAAGGTGAGCTCATTGTTGACACAAGATTGTGAAATTCTTATGATAAGCAGTACTTCAAATCCACAAATTGAGAAATATGTAAAGCAGAAAAAAATTAAATTCAAGAAAATCAAATTAAAGGATGTAAGTTTTCTTTCAAAATATAAGCCATATCTGGTCATGGCTACTACTAATGATAAAGCACTGAATAGAGAAATTGTTGCAAATGCAAAGAAGATGAAATCTTATGCCTATGCTTCAGATGATCCAGAGATTAGCGATTTTGCTCATCCATCTGTGATTAATATTGAAGATACAATACAGGTGGCAATATCAACAGGTGGGAGTAGTCCTGCAATGGCAAGAAAGATCAAGATAAAGACAGAATCTTTCTTGAAGAAAAATATCTCAAGTGAGGATATATATCAAATTAGATTACAAAAATTTGCAAGATTTAAGGCAAAACAAGTCCTTTCAAGCCAATTAGATCGCAAGAAATTCCTCTATGCGGTAATGAATGACAAATATGTAAAAGGGTTATTAAAAGAAGGAAAATACAAAATTGCGCAGACAAAAATAAAAAAAATGTTGAAGGAACGGTCATGAAAGAAAATATCATAAACGCACGGGTAACATTTCGAAAATCACCAATTCATGTTTTGGAAAGATTCTCTTTTTCTGATGTTGATGAGGCATATTCATCATTCAAAAAACATGCAGAATTAAGAGAGTGTGTAATTTTACAAACATGTAACAGGATTGAGATTTTTGCTACAGGCGACGAAAAAGATTTTGACCAGATAAAAAAGACATGGGCATCAATCGCTGGTCTAGAAGAAAATGCGTTTATAGATAATTGTGAAGTGAGTGTCAACACTGAGGTTTACGATCACCTGTTAAAATTAACCTCAGGATTAGATTCCATGGTTATAGGCGAAGAGCAAATTTTAGGTCAAATAAAAAACTCAATCACTTTTGCTAGAAATGCAAAGACATCTGGAGAACACCTAAACACACTTTTTGATAAAGCTATACGTGTAGGCACACGTGTTAGAAATTCCACTGGTATAAGCAAAGGAAGTATTTCAGTTGGTTCTATGGCAGTAAAGCTTGCAGAAGAAAATGTTGATGAAATGAAATTAAAACAAATCTTATTGATTGGGACAGGCGAGGCTGCAGCATTGGTAGCAAAATCTCTAAACAAACGTGGATATCAGTTTTCAATATCAAGTAGAACTTTGGAGCGCTCAACATCATTTTCAAAGACTGTAGGTGGTAATCCGGTTGATTTTAATGAAATACTAAACGATTTTGGAAAATATGATATTGTGTTTGTAGCAACAACTGCACCATACTTCCTAGTCACACATGAGAGAATTAAAGTGGCTTTAAATCAAAAACATCACGGAATGATGATTCTCGACCTCTCAAATCCACGAACTGTCGATGAAAAAGTTGCTGAATTAAGTGGTATAAAACTGATGAATATCGATCAAATAGCAGAAATAGTTGAAAAAAACATGCGTACTAGAATTGGGCAAAAAAATTCTGCAGAAGAAATAATTAAAGAAGAATTACCAGTCTTAGAGGCATCAATGAAAAGATTAGAAGCAGAACCTGTTGTAAAGGATGTTTTTAAGAATATTGATTCATTAAGAATCAAAGAACTTCAGAAAGCATTAAACATGTTAGGTAGTTTAGATGATGACAAAAAGAAAATAATCGATAATCTGTCAAAAGCTATTGTCGAGAGTATAGTCACTACACCAATGAATAATTTAAGAAAACACACAGAACAAGGAAACACTGAGCTTTTAGATGCTGTTGAAAAATTATTTGAGTATAAGAAAGATAACTAGTTTAGAATTTAGTGATCAAATCGCATTTCATTTGTTTTTTGCCTAAACCCAATTTTTTCATAAAATGATACTAATTCATCTTCACAGTTAAGGATAGTTTTGTAGCATTTTCGCTCTTTTGCTACATCGAGTAATGAAAGAACTAATTTCATTCCAATTCCCTGTCCTTCAAATTCCTTTTTTACAGCAACGTCCTCTATATGACCTACAAATCCGCCTTGATGAATGAATTTTGGCTCAATTAGTAGTGTAGTAGAACCAACAATTTCTCCATCAAGCTCTGCAACATGAATGATATGATTCTCATTTTCGAGAATATTTTTAAGAATGTTTTTTGCAGAACTTTGTTCTAAATTACTAGCTTTCCGAAGACTATCAAGTGATTCTAAAAAACCATTTTCCAGATCTGATTCGATTATTTTTCTAATTATTAGTTCAGACATTCAAATTTTACCTGATTTTTTTATGTATTCATTATTTGCTTTTTCATAAGTATCTTTATCGCCAATGTCGATAAATCCTTTTTTGGAAATCATACTACTTACTTTCATTTTCCTTGCTAGTATTTTGCGTATTGTATCATCCATTCCATATGACTTATTTTTTGGAATAAGTCGGAACACTTCTGGCTCCATTATATAACAGCCCATATTGATTTTTGCACTGTATTCGGGTTTTTCACTCCATGAAATGACTCTTCCATTATTTACTGTATTAATAACACCATATTTCAAATTAAATTTGTAATCATAGAGACACATAGTAACACTCGATTTGCTTTTTTTATGCTGTGCAATCACACTTCTTAAACTAAAGTTATAGATTGAATCACCATAAAGACAAACAAATGTATCATCTATGAATTTTTCAGCAGTTTTTAATTGACCAGCAGTTGCAAGTGGTTTGCTTGATACTGCATATTCTATTTTTACACCAAACCGTTTACCATCTTGAAAATAATCTTCAATTTTTTTTCGTAAATAGCTTACACAGATAACAATTTCTTTAACACCATTTTTTCTTACCCATTCTATTATGTGCTCTAAAATTGGTTTTTCACCCAATGGCAGCATGGGTTTAGGAAGAGAATTGGTATAAGGTTGTAATCTAGTTCCGAGACCACCTGCTAAAATAATCGCCTTCATGAATTTGTATTCAGTTTTGAGTTGTATTTATGTTAAATTACACAATTTTTAGTGACCTAAGTAATTTTGGAAATTTTTCTGATTACATCGTCTGGGGTTTCACCAAAGACTAGAATCATTGGTTCTTTTCCTATATCCCCTTTATGATAAATAATATCAGGTGATTTTGTTTTGAGGGCAAAATTTATTCCCCATTTTATGGATAAACCCTCTTTCTGTTTTGATTTTTTAGATTCCTTATTTCTATCATAATTTAATGTTGTTAAACCACACCTTTTTGCTTTGGAAATAATCTTCGAATTGAATTTTATATTAATACCAGATCGTATATTTGGAAATTTTTTGTTAACTTCAATAACTGCAGTTCCAACATGATGGGATCCACCGTAAATGATCTCACCAGCAGTTATAACTTCTTTACCAGATTTTACTAATCGACCAGACACTCCTAAAACATCTCTTAGTGTTTTTGATTTTTTTTTTGCAAAAACAAAATTCGTTTGGCACTCAGGAATTATCTTATGGACATTTTTGATCTGCTTAAAATTATTTATTGATTCTAGTAGTTCCATTTTTTCAGTTGAAACTTTTTGATGAGTTATTCTAACACCTTTCCCAATATTTTTTGAATTTTTGATAGAATTGTAAACGTAGTTTTTTGCAGTTGTTACAGCATATCTTAATGGGTTTTGTTTTGCAAGTGATACAGCTATTGATGCGGAATAATTACATCCACTCCCATGATTTCTAACTGGTATTATTTTACCTGTTACTTTATACTCTCGGTCTTTTTCTAGAATAAAATCAGAAATTTTACCTTTTGATGTTGAGGCACCTGTGATAATAACAGATTCTGCACCAAATTTTTGAATTTTTTTTGCAGCTTCTCTCATATTTGTTACTCCTGACAAAATTTTTGCTTCATATTTATTTGGAGTTATCACGTGTGCCAGTGGAATTATCATTTTTTTGTAGTTGTTTAGAGCATTTTTTTTGAGAAGTGTGACGCCGGTTGTTGATTTTATGATAGGATCTACTATGATTGGAACATGACAATTACATAATTTTGAATGGATTACTTTTATTATGACTGAATTATAGACCATTCCAATTTTGATGGCATCTATATGAAAATCAGATAGAATTGAATCTAATTGTGATTTCAAACTCTTCACTGAGACAGGCTCTATATTAGAGACATCAGTTGTGTTTTGACTGGTAATTGCAGTTATGACTGTAAACCCATATACACCAAAATCTGAGAAAGTCCTAATATCACTTTGAATACCTGCACCTGAAGATGAATCTGAACCACCAATGGTTAGAATATTCATAATGATCGGATTCTAAACGACTGTTTAAATTTACCAGAAGGACTATAACCATTATGGCAACACAGATGACCTCAGCTAGACGTGGCGTAGCAACTGACGAAATGAAACAAGTTGCAAAAGATGAAGAAGTAACATTGGATTGGCTTATACCAAAAATTGCAAGTGGTTCTATTATCATACCAAGTAATAATGTTAGACCACAAAAAATTCATAATGTTGGTATTGGAAAAGGTATGAAAACTAAAGTTAATGTCAATATCGGAAGTTCAACATTAAATGTCAATGTTGATGAGGAAATTGAAAAAGCCAAAGTTGCCGTCAAATATCATGCTGACACAATAATGGATCTTAGTGATGGTGGTGATGTTGGTACCATAAGACGAGCGTTGTTGGATGCAGCACCTATAACATTTGGTACCGTTCCAATCTATGAGGCATATAATTTTGGTATTGAAAAACACAAGAATCCATTAGATATTACAGAGGATGATTATCTTAACGCATTTGAAAATAACATAAAAGATGGAGTTGATTACACTACAATTCACTCTGGAATTACAAAAGAAATTGCCAAACGGATTTTGAAAGTTGAGAGGCATGCAGGTGTGGTTAGTAAAGGTGGAACTATTACTGCTGCCTGGATGTTAAAATATGATAAGGAGAATCCATACATTACTCACTATGATTATATGATTGAATTAGCACAAAAAAATGATGTGACATTTAGTTTAGGTGACGCATTACGACCCGGTTCAATTCTAGATTCACATGATGAGCTTCAGGTTCAGGAAATGATCAATATTTCAAGACTAGCAAAACGGGCAAACGAAAAAGATGTTCAAGTTATGGTTGAGGGTCCTGGTCATGTTCCACTCAATGAAGTTGCAGCGAATGTTAGACTTGCTAAATCACTCATTGGAGATGTCCCATATTATGTTCTAGGTCCACTTGTTACTGACGTTGCATCTGGTCATGATCATATTGCTAGTGCGATTGGCGCTGCGGTTTCAGCCAGTGAAGGAGTAGATTTATTGTGTTATCTTACACCATCAGAGCACTTGGCATTGCCAAATGCTGATGAAGTAAAAGAAGGTCTAATTGCATATAGAATTGCAGCACATGCAGGTGATTTAGTTAAACTTCGAGATAAAGCAATAAAATGGGATATGAAAATGACCGAAGCCAGAAGAACATTAGATTGGGAAAAGCAACTAGCACTTTCAATTGATCCTGAAAAGGCAGCAAAGATTCATGGACGAACTGGTCAACACCCAGGAAATAATGTACCTTGTACTATGTGTGGTGGAGCATGTGTCTATCTTATGCTTCCTCAACAAAGAAAATATGAAAAAAATACCGAATTATAACAGAGTGTGTAGTACTTTTTCTAAACTTGGAACAATACTGAACTCTTTTAGTTGATCAACATGAATCCATCTAAACTCTGAATTTTCCCAATTTAGTTTGATATCAATTTTATCTGTTTCAAATAAAAAAGGAAAAATCACCCATTGGTGGTTCTTATATTGTGGTGAATCAACAAGCATTCCCCTGCTAGAATTTATTAATTTTATTTGTTCTTCTTTAATTCCTACTTCATCAAAAATTTCAATTTTAGCTCTGTTTAATGGCTCTTCATCGTTTTCAATAATTCCACTAATTCCTGACCATAGTCCTTTCATACTTCTAACTTTCTCACTACGCTTTAGAATCAGAATTTTATCATTATAAGTAAGAAATGACGTTACTATCCTAGTTTTTTGCATTTCATTTTTCTATTGAGTTTATCATCTTTGTTAATTTCTTGTAGGACTTTTCTAGATCAATATTTTCTGAAAGTTTTTCTTTATTAGAATTGATATATGAGACAATTTCTGTACTATTTCCCTCCTGAGCTGATGATAACAATCGTCCAATATCTTTCCAGAATTCTTCTGCAACTCTTCTAATCTCAGGATTAGAAATTATCGTTTCAATTAATTCAGGTGATTCAGTTAGTATGCTTTCCGCAATAATTTTTTGAGCTTTGAATGTTGTTCCAGCCATCTTTTCAGTTAGTAATATTTTATCATCCTTTGCTAAAATATTTGCAAATGCTATATTGATCAGATGTGTTAGCCCCAGGATTATTGCAATTTTTTTATCATGCTCGTTTGAATCTATAGTCACAAAATTTGCTTCTGGAAATAGACTTTTTGCTACAGCGAGTTCCTTTTTACCATCTTTAATTGGTATTGATATAACATTCTGATTTTTTACTCCTTTAGCACCAGGTCCAAACATAGGATGGATACAGACAGGACAAACCTTAGCGGGTATTTTTCCTAACGCTGTAGCTGTTTTTGATTTTTGTGATGTAATATCTATCAAGTAAGATTCACGTTTCATTTCTTTAGCAATTAAACGAATTATTTCGGGTGTCTTCTTTGTTGGAGTTGATAACAAAACATATTCTTTATTTAAAATTGCACCGATAAGTGATTCAGCTTTGTTAATGTTAGTTGGAACTGGATTATCTATGTCAAAACCTGTAACATCAAATCCATTTTTGACAAAGTAATTACAAAGCCAATTACCCATTTGTCCTCCAGCACCAATTACAGCAATAGTTTTATCCATCACATATCATTAATTCTTGCTTTTAATATGTCCATTCCTTCAACTATTTTTTCTGTCTCAACACACGCGGAGATTCTAAAGAAATGTTTGTAGTCACCAAACGCGTTTCCAGGTGCTATCGCCAAACCATATTCTAATAAATTCTCTGCTAATTTTGAGGTATCAATTTTATTTTTTGTTTGTGCAAAAATATACATCGCTCCATCGGGAATTTCGAATTCTAGACCCATATCTTGGGCAATTTCAGATAATATTGCAAGTCGTTTAGACATAATTTTGCTATTCTGACTTACATCATCATTGATAGTATTCATAGCAATATACTGTATAGGTTCTGAAACATTAGTAATACATAGAGATTGAAGTTTTGCCATTTTTTCAATGATTTCCTTTGAACTTATAGCATAACCAATTCTATATCCTGTCATAGAGTGTGATTTAGAAAAGGATTGTGTGATTATCGATTTATCATAATTATATGATAATACACTCTTCCAGTTTTCATTAGCGTAATTACTGTAAATCTCGTCGCTTAAAATATACAAATTATTATCCTTCGAAATATCAATAATAGAATCTTGTAGTCCTTTTGGTAGTATTTTACCAGTTGGATTATTTGGATAATTCAATACGATCATTTTTGTATTATTATTTATGGATGATTTGATTTGTTCTAACGTTGGCTCCCAATTATCTTCTAATGTTGTCTTTATTGAACGAATTTTAACTCCTGCGTTAATTGCACATTGTCTATATGCTGGCCACGCTGGTTCAATTATTATCACTTCATCACCATAATTTAATAAAGTAGAAAATGTTAGAAACACACCAAATCTTGCACCTGGTACAACCATGACATTTTCAGAATTTATCTTACAATCAAAGTGCTTATTTGCAAACATTGCTATAGAATCACGAAACTCTGGAATTCCTTTAACTGGACCATATTTTCCGAATCCTGCATCATAAATTTCTGAAAGTGAGTCTCTTACAGTTTCTGGTGGTCTAAAATCAGGTTCACCAACTTCTAGATGTATGATTTTTTTTCCCTCACGCTCCAATTCTTTGGCTTTCAGAAAAACTGTAAGATGTGTTTGTGATTCTGATGATTGAACCTTAACTGATTCATTTAACAAAAAGTTAAGAAATCTTGTTGCAAGTGATTGGTCAAATCCCATTTTATCACATACAAGCATCATTTTACTTCTTAATTCATCCTCTCTAGATTCATCTGTTACAGTAAGACCTTGTTTATTTTTTAAATGCCCAATTTCTTTTGCAATATCAGTTCTGGATTTAAGTAATTTGAGCATGTTCGTCGTAATTTGCTCCATCTCTTTACGGAGTTCTTCAATATCTGACATAGTGTTACAAAACCGGTTTTATGAATCCACTTAGTAGTGCATGATCAGCTAATGTTAGTGAAACTAGAGAGTCAACAACAGGTGGAGCCCTTGGAACTACACATGGATCATGTCTACCACCTACTTGTAATTTGATCTTCTTTTTTGTTTTTACATCTACAGTATCTTGATATTTTGCAATTGATGATGCTGGTTTGAAAGCAACACGAAAAACTATCGGCATTCCATTTGAAATACCTCCTAAAATTCCACCTGCATTGTTAGTTTTTGTTAAGATTTTTCCATTTTTTATGATATATGGATCGTTGTTTTGGGAACCAAATCTCTCTGAACCTGCAAAACCTGAACCAAATTCCACTCCTTTAACAGCTGGAATAGAAAACATTGCTCTACTAATGTCTGATTCTAGAGAACCAAAGATTGGTTCACCCAAGCCTACAGGAATGTTAGTTGATATAGATTCAATGATACCACCCAACGAATCACCTTTTTTTCTAGCCGCAAGTATACTTTTTTCCATATTTTTCGCAGTAGTCTTTGATGGGCATCTAACAACATTTGAATAGATTGCCTTAAGCATTTTCTTATCTACCCCCTTACTCAGTCGCACTTTTCCAATTTGACATGTGTATGAATTAGTCTCAATTCCTAATTGATCTTTAATCAATTTCCTTGCAATTGCGCCTCCCATAACATGTGTGGCTGTTAATCTACCTGAGAATCTACCACCACCTCTATGATCATTGAATTTTTTATACTTAATATATGCAGGATAGTCTGAATGCCCAGGCCTCATCCCAGTTCTTAATTTTTCATAGTCTTTAGATTTTTGATCCTCATTCCATATGATCATTGTAATTGGTGCACCAGTTGTACTACCTCTAAACACTCCAGAAATTATCTCTACTTTGTCATCTTCCTTTCTTTGTGTTGAAACAAGAGATTGACCAGGTTTTCTAAGGTCTAACATTTTTTGTATATCTTTTTCAGTTAAATCTAATCCTGCTGGGCATCCATCTAAAACAGTCCCAATACACCTACCATGGCTTTCACCAATACTAGTTAGAACTAGACGCCTACCGATAGAGTTGCCAGTCAACAATAAAATATCTTGTAAGGTGCTTATAATAGTTCTATATCATTGATATTTTTGCACCACAATTTTGCATGTCTGAAACAAATCTTGGGTATGAGACATCAACAGAATCAGGATCTGTTACTATACAATCTCCTACGAACATTGCCACAATCGAAAATGCCATGAATAATCGGTGATCCGCATGTGAATCTAACTCTACACCATTTAGCATATCACCTTTTTTCAAAATCATACCGTCGTCTTTTTCAGAAATGATAACACCAATTTTTTGTAACTCCTTACAGATTATTGCTATTCTGTCAGTTTCCTTGTATCTAGCATGTTTGACATTGTAAATCTCAATCTGGCTTTTACATTTTAATGCGAGAATTGCTAATGCAGGTAAAAGATCTGGCGTACTAGATAAATCAAATTTCCCACCATCTAATAATTCTGGTGATCTAGTTGTTATAGTGTGATCATCCAATGTAACAATCACGCCTAGTTTTTCTAAAATATCTATAATCTCTTCATCACCCTGCGGTAATTCACCTAAACTTATCTTAATTTTCAAATTATCACCTAATAGAATATTTGCGGATAGCAGTAATGCAAGATTTGAAAAATCAGAAGGAATTGTAAATGTTGTAGGCTTGTAAATTTGATGCTCAACAGAATATTTCTTATACGACTCTACAACTTTCACCTCAGCACCAAATTTTTTCATAGTAGTAATCGTTAGATCAATGTAAGGTTTTGAAACTACATCTCCATCAATTTCTATGGTTAACCCATTATCTAATCTGGGTCCAATAATTAACAATGCTGAAATAAATTGGCTTGAGATATCACCTTTGATGTTGACATAATTACCATTTATTTTTCCTTTAATTGTAATTGGTGGTTTACCACCATCTGATTCTGTATTTACACCTAATTCTTCTAGCGAATCTAAGATCGGTCTCATAGGTCTTTTTTTAAGACTATCATCACCAGTAAGTTCTGTTGTTCCACCTGATAATGCTGCAATAGCAGTTGCTATTCTTAACGTAGTTCCTGAATTCTGAGCATTTATCATGGAACCATCTACCGTAGATCCAATTGTGTTTTCTATAGTGATTGTGTCATCTGATTCGTCCACCTCAACGCCAAATGCCCTACAAGCCGAAATCGTTGCATTAGTGTCACGTGAATGAAGTACTTTTTTTATTATACTCTTACCATCAGACAATGCTGAAAGAAATATAGCTCTATGCGTATAGCTCTTGTTTGCAGGGCAAATAACTTCACCACTAATATCTGATTTTTCAATTTTACACTTCATAAGATTCAGCTTTTTTATTATTGATATTAGAAACTATCACTTTCCCATCTAACGATGATAATTCCTTCTTAATATTTGAATTATGACCCTTTTTGGTTATTGCTACAATCGATGGCCCATTACCTGAAATGGTTGCACTCATTGCTCCTTTCTTTATTAACTGAAAAATCAGCTCTGGATTTGAATTTAAAATAGATGATGTTGCAAGACCATTAAGTATTGATGCATTCCAGTAATCATGATTTTTTGCAAATTCCCAAGCCTTTTCAAATGCAGGTTTAAAGTTTTTTAATTTTTTCACATTGCCACGTTTTCGTGATTTTGGAAGAAAAATTATGGCTTGTAAATTATTAGGTGCAGTACCTCGAAATATTAAATCTCTTTTGTAGTTATTCGTTACATTAAATCCACCGTAATAACATGCACATGCATCATCATACGCTCCTGTTATACTGACCTTGGTTTGTATAGACGATTCAACTCCGATCTTTAAAATTTCTGCGTCAGTTAATTTTTTTTTGAATGCTTTCGAACAAACCAAAGATACTGCAGTAGAAATTGCACTCGAACTTTTTAGACCATAACCAGTGGGAATATTTGATTGAAAATCTAACTCCAATCTTACTTTCTCTAGTTGCCGTTTTGGAATAATATTCTCAATTACTTTATTGATTAGTTTCGAACTAATTGTTTTATTGTCAGAGGTTATGTGAATTCCTGCTCCATCTTTTACTTCTAATCTGGTTTTGACAAATGTATCTATGCCAAGTGTTGCACCATTTCCTGTTGCAATTGCACTTACAATAGAAATTGCTCCGTGAACTACAGCCTCCACAATTACCATTTAAAACCCACCCAAGATTGATTTTTTCATAATTTCATAGGGCGCTTTTTCATCTAACCAAATTTCAAACGATCTCGTCGCTTGCCCTAATAACATCTCATAACCATAAATTATCTGGGCATTTTGTTTTTTAGCCTCTTTGATTAATTCAGTATTTACTGGTTTATACACAATATCGTAGACTACTGTTTCGTCATTCATTAATTTAGATGGTACAATATTAGACTCCTTTTTTAGCCCCAATGAGGATGCATTCACAATAAAATCAAAACTTTCGTTTAGTTTTTCACATTCTTCTATTGGTATAGTTTCTGACTCAAGTGCAAGGTTTTGACTAAATTTTGTTAGTTCAATGGCTTTTTGAATAGTACGATTAATTATTGTAATTTTTTTTGCATGTTCTTTTGCAAATCCAGTTATAATAGCTCTTGATGCACCACCTGCCCCAATTAATAAAATACTTGAATCCTTTATTGAAATATCTCTATTTTTGATAGGTTCTAGAAATCCATCCATATCAGTATTATATCCTTTAAGTGAATCATTATCATTTACAATTGTATTTGCAGCCCCAATTAGTTTACAGCTTTCATCTACATCGTCCAAAAATTTCATTATTTCAATCTTATGTGGAACTGTTACATTAAAGCCAGAAATCTTGATTGACTTTAGAGATTCTATGCCTGATTTTAATTCGCCAGTTGGAATTTTATATGCAATGTATGTACATTCCAGATTTAATTGTCTATATGCTGCATTATGTATAGTTGGTGAAAGTGAGTGATCTATTGGATCTCCTATCACGGCAAATGTCTTCAGCATATAATTTTCTCATAAAGGATTGATATAACATCTGCTCTTGTTGCTATAATTTAACAATTACAATTCAACTCATTGATCTTATTTCATCTAGACTAAACTGACCAGGTGCAATTGCCTTTCTTAATGAAACATATGTGAATGGGCCTCCCAAATGAAGACAGAGAATTCTAGTAAATTTTGCTTCTTCACCCATTGCGAACGCAATTAGCTTTGTTTTTGAAGCATTATTGTATAATGATAGTATTTTTGCTGCATCATTAACTGTGTTTGCCATTGTTACAATTTTTACATATTCTGATAATCTTCTCATCACTATGAATTTTTTATTTAAATTTCTCAGTGTTGGAGTTTTTTTGAAATCATGCCATGATACTAAGATTTTTGTTTTTGATTTTTTAATGGAGTTTAGAAATTTTTTATCTTTTTTTAGTGTGTTAAATTCAACATCTAGCAAAAATGGATTATATTCGGCAATGAGTTTGATGATGGATTTGCGCTCATTTTCTGAACCTGTAAACTGCCCACCTTCACTTTTTGGTCTTAGCGTGCACACACATCTAACTAGTTGCTTTTTGACTAATTCAAGCGTGTTAGGGATATCATTAGGGTTCAAAAAATCAAAGCGTATTTCTACAAAATCTGATTTTTTTAATGCATTTTTAACTATAGTCGCTAGTTTCTTCGGATTATTTTCTGCAATAGCAACACAAGTTTTGTATCTCATTATTTTTCTAAAATGTATTCATCTGATACTTCCATACCAAAATGTCTACCAGTAGCTGATTTTGCAAATGCTAAAACGGAATCACCCTTTTTCAAGTGTGTAACAGAAACTAGTTGCCCATTTGATTTAACAAAACGTATAGTCTCTGCATCTTGAGCTATAATACCACCTATTTCGTCTCCAACTTTTGCTTTGATCATTAACATTGGCCTTCGTTCTATTTTACATCTACCAATGGCAGCTCTGCGTGCTTTACCCTTTGAATTAAGAATTAGTACTTCGCTACCAGTTTCCAACTCTGAGAGATATTTAGTCGTGCCATCAGGTGATAATGTATAGCAATGAACTGCACCAGCATTTACTCGAAAAGGTCTTGGTGATGTAAATGAAGAACCAACTGATTCATTATGAACTAAAAACATGAAGTTTGCTCTGCTACCAATAAGCATTCCTTCCCCTTTATGTAACATTGACGCAGTATCAACACAAACCCTTTCACCATCACCAACTTCTTGAATGTCTAACACCTTGGCAGTTTTTAATTCAAAACTTTTTGAGCCTAAGTTTACCAAAGTTTCTTTTACTTCAGTAAGTGAACTAGTTTGGAAAATTACACCATCTACACCAACATCTAGTATTGAAAACATCTTTCTTACTTCTTTAGAATTTCTTGCAACAGTAAAAATTTCTGTATGAATTTTGTGTAGTTTTGCTATTATATTTTCTAACGGAATTATTTTCCAATCTTTTACTTCGATTATTACAAAATCCAATCCTTTTTTTGCAGATTCAAAGATTTTATCGATATCTTTGTTCGATAGAACTTTGAATCTCCGCCCAATTTTTTTACCCTTAATCTTTGATGTCTTTTCCTTGTCTAAAATAACATATTTGGCATTAGGTGAAGTGTAAACTGTCTGAATTTTTGATTTTTTATTTGTAATATTCTTTGGATCTGCATAGATCATTGTTATACCCTCTTCCTCTATGTGATTTACAAATTTTGTAAATTGATTTTTTCCAACCTTAGGTTGGATAATCAATTTTTTACTCTTGGTCAATTTTTTCTGCCGCTTCTTTGGCTGTCTGTTTTTTAAAGATAACTCCAGATAGTGCTTCTACCATTTTACTTGGTGTCTTATGAGCAAAAATATTTCTTCCAAATGTAACGCCTTTAGCACCAGCATTCATTGCATCTTCAGTCATTTGTAAAATCTCAATGTCCGTGTTTGCTTTAGGACCACCTGCAATTACTACAGGCACGGGTATACTTGATACAACTTTTCTAAATGAGTCAACATCACCTGTGTAAACAGTCTTAACAATATCAGCACCACATTCTGCACCAATTCTTGCAGTATGTGCAACAATCTCTGGATCGTGTGGATTAGTAACATTTTCTCCTCTAGGATACATCATTGCAAGTAATGGCATATTCCATTCATGGCATTGTTCTGAAATTTTTCCTAATTGTTCAATCATTTCAGGTTCTTCCTTACCGCCAATGTTGATATGTAGTGATACACCATCTGCCCCAAGTCTTATTGCCTCTTTAACACTTCCAGTTAGCATTTTTCTGTTTGGTGCAGTTGATAAGGATGTGCTGGATGAAAAATGAACAAGTAATCCTATTTTTGTTGGTTTGGGAAGTGTTTTGAGAATACCTTTGTTAATTATTACACTTGTTAATCCATGATGTTCACATTTGTAAATCATTGAATGTGGATCTTCTAAACCTTCAATTGGACCATTAGAAATTCCATGATCCATTGGTATACAAAGCATTTTGCCTTTGTGTAGAATACGATTCATTCTAATTTCTAACCCTGTTGTCATAAGTGATCTCCTTTGCATTCCATACTTAAAAATTCCCAAA
>CAZBHD010000086.1:0-4065 GCA_964491985.1 uncultured Candidatus Nitrosopelagicus sp.
ATGCTGAACAAATTTTAACCAGTAAATTTTATCACAACTTGCAGAGGTCGCCTAGCCTGGTAGGGCGCGGGCCTTGAGAGCCTGTGTTCGCAAGAACGCGGGGGTTCAAATCCCTCTCTCTGCGTTAATTGTATTAGTAAAAATTTGTCATTTCATGGTGATTATAGTATAATTAACCATAATAACACCGGTTAAAAACAAATTTCGAGACGGCTCGTATGAACAGAAAGATTTGCCTGGTTATCACAGTTGTATTTGTCTTTGTCTTTTCGGGATTTTTTTTGTTTAATGATGCATTTATGAAAATTTCAGAGGAGAAATTTTATTCTCAAGAATTTGATTCATCAAAAAAGAAAATTTTGATTTATGGATCAAGCCATTTACTGCAATTAAACTCAACCCATATCAAAGATAGAGTAACCACTGTTTCAGAAAATTACAGTGTGTTTAACATGGCAGAAAATGGTGACACACCAAAAAAGAGATCATTAAACATTGAAAGAGATCTGGAGCTCGAACCTGAGATTGTAATTTACGGTGTCGGATTTAGAGACTTTAGTTTGGAAAAAGAACAAAATCTTCAGACCGAACTTAGCGTTGCTGATTTGATTCCCTTTGATACTACCGAAGTGGAGACATTAAATCCAAAACTGACTACACTGCAGGTATTAAGATCGTTTACCATAGATCTCACGAAGGCAGATGACAAGACCGATGTTCCATACCCAAACACATCAATTTTTGCAGAAGTAATCCAAGAAAAAATTGCAAGTTCTGATGAATTACATAAAGATTCAGAATCTATAAGAGAATTTATCATTACAACACAAGACAATGAACAATTAGATTATTTTCGAACAATAATTCAGACATTACAGGAAAATAATGTAAAAGTAGCAGTTATGGCAACACCATATCATAATTCAGTTATTGAAAAAATTCCTGAGATCGAAAAAAGAAATTTCTACAAGATTCTATCTGATATTGAAGATGAGCTTGGTGTCCAAGTTTATGATTTTTCCAATGAATATGAAGGACTTTCAATTTGGAGGGATACATCACATGTAGCACTTAATCAAAAATCTATTGTCTTTAGCGATGATTTTGCACAAATGATAATTCAGGAGATTGAGGAATAATGCTGTTCAATTCCGTAGAATTCATACTTTTTTTTGTAGTCGTATTAGGCACAATAGTTGTAGTAAGAAACAGAACGTCTCAGTACTTTTTTGTCCTAATCGCAAGCTACTTTTTCTTTTTTGTTTCTAGTAACTATCTTCAATCTCTTCTGATATTTTCTACAGTCTTAGATTTCTACATAGCAAAAGCAATCTGGAAAACAGAAGATCTCAGAAGAAAGAAGATGCTTTTAATTTCTAGCCTCGCTGGTAACCTAGGACTGCTTGGGTTCTTCAAGTATGCGGACTTTGCAATACTACAGTTCAATTTCCTTGGAAACTCATTAGACATGGCAGGGGAGATACCACTACTCAATTTAGTCCTACCAATCGGTATCTCATTCTATACTTTCCAAACAATTAGCTACACTGTAGATGTATATCGCGGAAAATTAGAACCAAGCAAGTCTTTCAAAGAGTTTGCACTGTTTGTAAGTTTCTTCCCACAACTAGTTGCAGGACCAATTCTTCGAGCCAGGGACTTTCTTCCACAACTAAGAGAAAAACTAGATAATTTCCAAACAGGGCACAAACTACGACAACTCCAAATTCACAGTCCTAACCTCAAGTTGGGAGTTACTCTTATGGCGTTTGGATTTTTGAAAAAAATGTTTTTTGCAGATAACATTGCACCGTTAGTAGATTCCATATTTCTTAATCCTATGAATGCTGGTTCATTTGAAATATGGTTAGGCGCAATTGCATTTGGCATTCAAATTTACGGTGACTTTTCAGGATATTCTGACATTGCAATCGGGGCTGCACTTATTCTAGGCTTTAAAATTCCAAAGAACTTTAACAAACCGTATTTTGCTATATCACCTTCTGATTTTTGGAGAAGATGGCATATCTCATTATCCTCGTGGCTAAGAGACTATCTCTATATTCCGTTAGGAGGAAACAAGAAATCTGGCAGTAGAACATTTGCAAATCTCTTCATAGTGATGTTTTTGGGAGGCATGTGGCATGGCGCATCTTGGAATTTTGTTATCTGGGGACTGTTGCATGGAGCATATCTAGCCATACACAAAATGCTAAAAAGGGCATTTCCTGCATTTGCCAGTAATCCATTCTTTAAGAGCAGATTAGGAAAAATAACTTCAATATTGATTACACAGTATTTTGTATTTCTTGCGTGGATCCCATTTAGAGTTCATGATACAGAGCACATGTTGTATTCAATACAAAAATTCGTAATAATTGATCTTCAACTAGATGGTGCTCTGGATATCATACTGGCACACAAAATCCCAATAGCATTAATGGTGGCGTTTGTAATTCTTCATTACATCTCGTATAGAAAATCAAATCTGATTCAGACAATTGCAAATATGAAGTTGCGATATTGGGGAATCATTTTAGGCGTGATATTATCTCTAATAATATTCTTTTTTGACGGAAATCCAGAAGATTTTATTTATTTCAGATTCTAAACAATACCAAACGTTTATGGCTTGTTGTAATGTAGTAAACATAGTTTGGTTTGCACGCCAACATCTAGGGAGATGGCATGAGTCATCTCTCTAGAACATTTTATTATTAATTTTCTTATTTGAAATCGCCTTTTGATAACCAGCCATCTTTCTTGTCAGGTTTTTCTTCCCCAAAGAATGACTCTTTCTCCAATTTCGGCATCCACATTCGTTCCTTTTTTGGCTCTTGTTGGTATGACTCTTGTGGCTGTTCCTTGCCAGCATTTTTTGCTTTTAGCTTTCTCATCAACCTTGGAAGTATTCGTATGAGTGGGAACAAGAAGAATATGAAATAAATCCACATGCCGCCAGTTGGGTCATCCATACATCATTATAGCGAAATGAGTATTAATACTATATTCATATAAAATAATGTCATGGATACAGTCTGCCCTAAATGCAAACGAGATCTTCGGTTGCATTCAAAAAAAGAACTAATCAAGTGTTCATTGAAATATTGGACATCAGACTGGAAAACCAAGAAATGAAACCACTTTTCCAACTAAGTACTCGTTCATTTGACGAGGAGATCATCATAGTACGAAAAGCAATGGAAGATCTTGAAACTAAATGCAATGTAAAAAATGGCTTTACAATCAAGGATGTATCTGGGATGGCTGGTTGGACCTTTTTCAATCTAGAACTCAGCGATCATATGCTTTCCGTAATAGAGACATCTGGGATGATGATAAATGCTCAGGGTTTTGGGTTTAACGAGCAGTTGAAGAACTTTGTGGGACATTATTTGGAGACAAAAGGCAGCAACTGTAGAATAAAGAAGGTAGATTACTAAATGGTTAAATCCTTCAAATCCATTGATTTTTTCGACATAACAGGATGCCAAAACTCTAGTTTATTACATAAAAAGTAAATATACATAAATAGACAAACCGTCGACAAATCACAAGATGAACGCTAAACCTATCATATTACTTCTGGCTATTGTGTCAGTTGGTAGTATGGGAATGACTTCACAAGCGTTTGCAGACCATCATGAGGGACAAGCAGTTCCACTTGATTTCTCTACAGATAGTGATACATATGATCACAGCTCTCTGATTTTAATTGATGGTTCAGTTAGTAATACAGCCAGAGGTACTGATGTAACAATTGTTGTATCAGGTCCAATGGGTATTGTACAAGTTGATCAAGTCTCAATTGAAAATAATGGTGACTTCTCAACCACAATCAACACTGCAAACCCAATGATGAAGTATGATGGAGAATACAAAATCAAAGCAACATATGGTACACAAGATCTTAACCACGTGGTATATGTTAATTTGGTAGGTGGAATTGAAGCTGGTTCAATGGCAGGTCATGAAGATCATGATGAAGGACATCATGAAGAAGTGCATGACTTGGCAAGTGAAGTAGATTACAGTATTAGTGGTGGACATGTCGAAGGCGTTACT
>CAZBHD010000087.1:0-3898 GCA_964491985.1 uncultured Candidatus Nitrosopelagicus sp.
AAATCACTAAACATTGCATAAAACATGAACGCATCATCCGAATCAGGTGTATGTCCTACAGAAATATTCACGATTTAGCTCTTAAATCTGGTTATAAAAAACATTAGAATTGGAAAAACTTTTCAATCTAATGTTTTACTAGTGATTATGATTTGTGCAAGTTGTGAAAATCATAAGCATTTTGAATGTATTGATTGTCAAAATGATCACAAAACGGAACTTTGTAACTGTGATTGTCATTTAACAGAACATGAACATCCACAATAGATGATTTACAATGGATCAAGACATTCATTCTGATGAGGAGATCAAGCAAATTCTTGAATTGAAAAATGTTGTTGTTGTTGGCATGTCGAGACATAAAGAAAAAGCGGCGCATTTTGTTCCAAAGTATTTACATGAAAATGGATTTAACATAGTACCTGTTAACCCAACCGCTGATGAGATTCTAGATAACAAATGTTTTAAAGAAATCAATGATGTTGACAATGAAATTGATATAGTTGATATCTTTAGACCATCGGACCAAGTTTTACCTTTTGTTAAAGATGCAATAAAGAAGAAACCTAAAGTTATATGGTTACAAGAAGGAATTCATAATCAAGAAGCTGAACAACTTGCGAGGGATGCAGGAATTGATGTTGTCTTTAACAGATGTATGTTAGCAGAGCACAAACGATTGATGTAAAGATGTCCGAATCTGATTTCAAGTCATTTTATAATGATTTAGTAAAATTAATTGAGAAATACGAAAATAAAACTAATTTGAAACTGGAACAGAATCTGGATTTTGACGTCGTAAAAATTTTTGGTGAAAAGGTCAATTCAATAACTCGTGCACAAATGGGAATTGATGATGCTATAGAACTTGCATATACTACAGCAGAGCATCATCCATACTGGGGTATTCTTTACAACTGTTTGGACATATCCAAGACTGTTCTGGAAAACTGGAATAGTACTATATCAAACGAAGATCTTGATGATATAAAATGGCATTTAAAAGAGATTGAAAATAACTGTGTAAATGTTGAAAACCACGCAAAAGAAAATAACTCTTCCAAGGTCAGAGATAAATAACATTTAAGATATTTTTTAGTAATGACAATTAAAATTGGAATAATTGGAAAGACCAATACTGGAAAAACCACGTTTTTTAATTCAGCAACATTATCCTCGACAGAAATTTCTTCGTATCCATTCACAACAAAAAAACCAGAAACTGCAATAGCAAATGCAATTACACTTTGTGTGCATATGGAATTTAATGTGAAAGATGAACCAAATAATTCCAGATGTGTCGATGGTTGGAGATATATTCCAATTGAACTAATTGATTTACCAGGTCTTATCAAAGATGCATGGAAGGGTAAGGGGTTAGGTAATCAATTTCTCTCTATTGCAGCACAATCAGATGCATTATTACATGTGGTAGATTGCTCTGGCAGTATTGATTCTACAGGGAAGATTACTGAACCAGGAAGTGGAGATCCTGTATCTGATTTTGCAGATATAGAGGAAGAACTAGTTATGTGGTATCAAAAAATTCTGGAAGGAAATCGTGATAAGATGTCAAAGAATTTAAAATCTGGCACTGATCCAATTGATGCCTTTACAGAGCTTTACATGGGAATTGGCGTAAAAAAGGCCCATGTAAAACAAGCACTAAAAATAACTAATTTAGAAGAAAAGGAATTTGATGACTTTGATTCCCGTGACACGAAAGAGTTTGCCAAAATACTAAGGAAAATTTCAAAACCGACATTAATTGTTGCTAATAAGATTGACATTCCAGGCGCTGACAAGAATTTTAATCGTTTACGTGAACGTTACAACGAAGTCATAACAGTTCCTGCCAGTGCTGACAGTGAATTAACTTTAAGGCGTGCAGAACAGCAAGAGTTAATCAAATATGCACCAGGATCTGAACAGTTCGAAATTGTTCATAATGAAAAACTCAATGATAAACAACGCAGTGCTCTTGATTTCATAAAAAAAGATATCATGGGTGAATACATGCGTACTGGCGTACAATTTGCAATTAATGTAACTGTGTTCAAACTGCTTAAGATGAATGCTGTGTATCCAGTTGCGAATGAAGATACATTGGCAGATAAAAAAGGCAGAATACTACCTGATTTGATACTACTCAAGGATGGCGCAACAGTAAAGGATCTAGCGAATGAAATTCATACTACGCTATCTAAAGGATTACTGTATGCAAAAGACTTACGATATAGCCTTCGATTACCAACACATTATCAATTACGAGATCGTGATGTAATATCACTAGTTAGTGCAACCAAAAAACCAACAAGCTAAAAAACTAATGAAATCTGTTAATTTTGTAATTTTGGGTGAACAATCAATTGCCAATGATTTTGGTAAAAAAGGGACTGTCACTGATTTAACATTATATGATAGAAAAGAATCTGATATAATCCGCACATGGATTACCCCAAACGGTTTTCCGGAAAAAATTCAACCATTATTTCAGGCAATACATCTTGCTGAATATGTAATCTTGTACGTTGCATCGTTAGACAAATTCACTGGTGAGCAAATAATTGCATTAGACACATTAGGCAAAAAAGAAGGAATACTAAGTCATTCATATGATGTTGATGAAACACGACTTAATACTATGATAAAAGGAACTGTTTTAGAACATTACAGAAAAGTGAATTCTTCCAACATCAAAGAAGAGATATCAAAATTACCTTCTATATCAAAAGATGGTAATACACAAATTGTAATTGATCACTGCTTTGATGTTAAAGGTGTTGGAACAGTAGCATTAGGCAAAGTCATATCAGGAAAAGTAACTCAGTATGACAAACTGTTTCATTTACCATCTAAAACAGAGATTCTAGTAAAATCTATACAAATGCATGATGATGATGTAAAGGAATCTGTATCACCAGCACGTGTTGGTCTGTCACTAAAAAATATTAAGCCTGAAGATGTTTCACGTGGGGATATCTTATCCTCAGATCAATCTATAGAAATTGTAAACGAGTTATCATTGGATTTTAAACAGAATCAGTTTTATAAAAATAACATATCAGAAAATGAGATGTGTCTTGTTTGTGTCGGACTGCAGATAAAGGCTGGTAAATTTCAATCTACATCGCCGGTTAAATTAATACTTGACAAGCCCATCGCAATATTACCTCATGATATATGCGTTCTACTAAAGCCAGAATCACAATCAGTTCGAATTATTGGAAGTGGAAAAATTCAATGAGTCCTGCTAGGTCGTGCCCTATTTGCTCCAATTGTGGATCTAAAAAGTTTCAAAAATTACAATCAAAGCAAACACGTGTTCAATGTGTGAAATGTAAGAAAATTTTAGAAATCTAATCTATTTACTAAGACACTCTGATAGATCTTCATGAAACTTGCTTTTTTGATAATCGTTTAATGTGTCATCTTTATCCTCAAGTGCAAATTTTTGTATTTGCTCACATGTCCAGTCTTCCCACACACGTGGATTTGTTACTGTTTTTTCAAATAAATTGATTCCAACAATACTTGCTGGAATTATAATTGTAAATGCAACTATAAGTAAAATTTTTATGAATTTTGGATTTTCAGTGATCATGCAGTATGTCGTGATTTTATCCAATAGGAATATTACGTTTTGTATACTTTAGAATACGCTTTTTTTTTCATCTGATTTCATAGGATTATATTTGCAGATTTTTGAATGCATTTGATGGCACAAACCTGGAAAGATGAAGATATATCGCTTGAACCAATAAAGGATCAAACTATTGCAGTAATCGGATATGGTATCCAAGGAGATGCACAAGCAAATAACATGAAAGACTCTGGTCTTAATGTTGTAATTGGTCTTAAAGAAGGCGGCACTAGCTGGCAAAAAGCAAAAGATGAT
>CAZBHD010000088.1:0-4532 GCA_964491985.1 uncultured Candidatus Nitrosopelagicus sp.
AAAAAAACAATCGAGGTTTCCCCAGACAAAGGATTTGGTGAAAGAGACAAGGGCAAAGTAAGAATGATTCCTTTAAGAAAGCTTGGAGAGGATGCCGAAAAAGTTTCAGTCGGTGATACTGTAGAGATTGATAACAAAAAAGGAATAATACGTTATATTGGATCTGGACGAGTCCAAGTAGATTATAATCATAGATATGCAGGAAAAACAATTCTATATGATATCAATATTAAGAAATCGCTAGATTCTGACGACGATAAAATTTCGGAGATTCTAAAATCACGACTTCCAATTGAAAATGAAAAAATCATATACAAAAAGAATGGAACAGCAGTAGACATTACGATACCTGAAGAGATCTTTAGAGCGGATGGTCTTGCAATAATTAAGCACTTTACTCAGACTGATCTATTCAAATTTGTAACATCCTTGACCAAAGTAAATTTTATTGAGACATACGAAAACAAGCAAGCACCAAAACCTAAATCTGAAGAAAAACCAAAATCGAAATAATTACAGAACCTTTGTGCTTTTTGCAAGTTTCATAGCCATACTTTCAGTCATTTTTACTTCTGTGAGAATAGTATATCGCTCAGGTCTTAGTGATTGTGCTATAGTTAGTGCTTTGGTTAACACCTTTGGTTTTAGGCCAATCTCTTTTGCAGTAGTTGGCGCACCAACATTTTTCAAAGTTCTTTTAATACTTCGCCAATCCTGTCCTTGTAATTTGGCAATCATTATTGAACCAATCCCACATTTTTCTCCATGTAATCCAACTCCATATTCTAAATGATCTACAGCATGTGAAAAAAGATGTTCAGCGCCAGAACATGGTCTACTACTACCAGCAATACATGATGCAACTCCTGCACTGATTAGCGCCTCAACAATAATTCTTGCATCCAAACCATTTTTTGAAAAAGACAATGCGCTTTCAACTAGGATTTTAGCACTCATTGATGCCAAATCCGCAGAGTATCGACCATAGTATTCACCAATTTTATCTCTACCCAATTCCCAATCTTTTACTGCAGTAATTTTTGCCATCAAATCACCACATCCACTTGCTATCAATTTTCTTGGGGCATGTTTTATAATATCAACATCAACAAAAACACCTAATGGTGCAGTTGCTACTAGTGAATGTGGTTTTTCACCTCTAATTGAAACAAACGGACTGGCAATTCCATCATGTGATGCTGATGTTGGAATACTTACAAATGGAATCTTAAGATTAAACGAACAAAGTTTTGCAACATCGACAGATCGTCCTCCACCCAAACCAATAATCAAATCACTCTTATCACTTTGAACTTTTTTTTCAACGTCTTTTAACGCATTAATCTGATTAGATACTGCTAGATGCCAAGTGCCTCTTATTCTTGATTTTTTTAATGAATTATCAATTTTACCCCCAACTATTTTTTTTACATTCTTACCTGAAATTATAGAGACTTTCTTTGGTTTACAAAGAGATTTCAAAAACTCCCCGACGCGATCAATATTTTTTTCACCAACTACAATTTGACGTGGAAGTTCCATAGTGTGAGATGTTGGCACACTTTTTTTCTTTACACTCATTATTTGACCACAATCACAAAGTTATTTAAAAGGGTGCTATAGTATTAATACTATCTCAAGCGAGGTATTTTATGTCCACAAACATTGAAGAAAAAATATTACATGGCACAACTACTGTAGCAATTAAAGTAAAAGATGGTGTTGTTCTTTGTGCTGATATGAGAGCAAGTGCGGGCTATTTTATTGCAAATAACAACACAATGAAAATTCAGAAAATTGAACGACATGTTGGTCTAACACTTGCTGGTGGTGTTGCAGATGCACAAAATATTGTTGATGTGTTAAGATATCACGCAAACCTTCATAGAATTCAAACGAATGAGCCAATGTCAATTAGTTCACTTGCAAGATTAACATCTTTAATGTTCCATCAAAATAGAGGATACCCATTCATAGCAGATATTCTAATTGGTGGTTATGATGAATCTGGTCCAGCATTATTTAACATAGATATGTTTGGTTCAGTTGAAAAGAAAAATTATGTTACAACTGGAAGTGGTTCACCAGTTGCATATGGACTTCTAGAAGAGGAATATCGGGAAGATCTTTCCCTTGATGAAGCCAAAGTTGTTGCATTACGTGCAGTAAAAGCAGCAATTACTAGAAATATTGGAACTGGCGATGGAATCAATATAGCATTGATTGACAAAGATGGATTCCGTCTTTTAACAGATGAGCAAAAGAAAGCTGTAATCAAACTTTAGATAAATTGCAAAATAAACAACAGCAAGACATTCAATCTAGCCAAGGCATGATGGCAATCATACTGAAAAGTATACCCAAAGATGCAAATGTTACCAAGATTGCCTATGAAGGACCTCGTATAGCACTTTATACTAACAAGCCACGTTATTTAATGGAAAATAATGAGATCATTTCAAATCTTGTTAATGTTATTAAAAAAAGGATTGTAGTAAGAACGGATGAAAAAATTAGAAAATCCGAAGAAGATGCAAGGAAAATTTTAGATAATGCGGTACCTGGGGATGCTGGACTACAGGCAACATTTTTTGACACAGCAACAGGTGAAGTTTCAATCGAAGTGAAAAGACCATGGTTATGTCAGAGAGACGCAGCAGAATTTAACCACGCAGAAGTTACTGAGAATACAGGATGGAAACTGCGAATAAAAAAGGCAACAACAAAGCCGTCAAATACTATCAAAACCATAAATTACCAACTTAAGGTGTCATCAGCAGATAGAGCCAAACAACTCAAATTAGTAGGTGATGAAATTTTCCGTCCACGCCTAGTACAAAAATCTGAGGTTTCATTACTAACATTAGGAGGTTTTGGACAAGTAGGACGTTCGTGCATGCTTTTGACAACTCCAGATAGCAAAGTTTTGATTGATTGCGGTGTTAATCCTGGGGCGAGAGACCCATCAGAAGCATATCCTAGACTCGACTGGGCAAACATAACACTTGATGAACTTGATGCAGTAGTGATAGGCCATGCACACTTGGATCACACTGGCTTTTTACCAGTTCTAACAAAATATGGTTACAAAGGACCAATTTACTGTACAGAACCAACTTTACCAATGATGAATCTAATTCAACTCGATGCTATCAAAGTTGCAGGGGCACAAGGAAGAACACCAATGTATTCTGAAAGAGACGTTCATCAGATTATGAGACAAACAATTCCTTTGCATTATGGTACTGTTACAGACATCTCACCTGACATTAAACTAGTTTTGGCAAACGCAGGTCATATCTTGGGTTCTGCCTCATGTCATTTTCATATTGGAAATGGTGATCATAACTTTGTATATTCTGGAGATATAAAATATGGAAAGAGTATGTTACTTGAAAGTGCAAGGACAAACTTCCCTAGAGTTGAAACATTACTAATAGAGAGTACATATGGTGCAAAAGAGGACATACAGCCAACTAGGGAAGAAGTGGAAACAGCATTTATCAAATCTGTGAATGAGACACTCTCTGAAGGCGGTAAAGTTCTAATCCCCATTCCAGCTGTTGGTCGTGCTCAGGAATTAATGATGGTAATTGATAAGTATATGAAATCAGGTCAGATGACTGAATCTTCTGTTTTTATGGAAGGAATGATTCAAGAAGCAACTGCAATTCATGAGGCACATCCTGAATATCTGGAACGTACATTACGGCAAAAAATACTAGAAACTGATGACAATCCATTTGATTCTGAATATTTTACAAATATTGAGCATGCAGATGGTAGGGAAGAACCACTAAGAGAAGATTCCCCATGCATAATAATTGCAACATCTGGTATGCTTGAGGGTGGACCAGTGTTAGAATACTTTAGAAATCTTGCACCAGATAAAAGAAACAAAATCCTTTTTGTTTCATATCAAGTTAATGGGACCCTTGGAAGAAGGGTGATGGATGGTGCAAGACAAGTATCAATTTTAGGTAAAGAAGGAAAAGTAGAAGTTGTAACTATTAACTGTGCTACTGAAAAACTTGAAGGATTTAGCGGTCATAGTGATTATAATCAACTTATGTCTTATGTTCATAGACTACGCCCAAAACTTAGAAGAGTCTTAGTGAATCATGGTGAGAAACGTAAATCAGAAAATCTTTCTGCGTCAATTCGAAGAATGTATCGTGTTACTAGTCATTATCCACAGGTTCAGGAAGCGATCAAATTATTTTAGATCGTAATCTGGCTTCCAAATCTTTACATTTGTAGGTGTTACAATGATTCTTTCTTCACCAAGGCGTGCAATATCTGCACCAGAATTTCGTGCAATCACATAAAGCTCTTCGATAACCTTTCGCAATTTTTCAACATCTTTTTGTGCCAAAGGTGTTACTCTCAAAATGAGAATCATTCCTTTTTTGACATCCTCTTTTATGGAATGTAAATCACTTGGGTCACGAATAGTGATTGCTTTCAAATACGTTGTATTTTCCTGTTTTTGCAACGGTTGTACGCGATCAAACTCCTCATAAAGTCTTTTG
>CAZBHD010000089.1:0-10639 GCA_964491985.1 uncultured Candidatus Nitrosopelagicus sp.
AGCTCTCTGTAATAGTAAAAAGGATGATGTAAAATGGCAACTAGATTACGAAAGACACGAAAACTTAGGGGCGGACGACACATGGGTTGGGGTCAAGTAGGTCAACATAGATCATTTGGACATAAAGGCGGTCTAGGAAGATCTGGTCATCTTAAACATCTATGGAGTACTGTAATCAAAGAAGACCGGGATCACATTGGTCATGAATCTACACATCGTCCAACATCAGTTTCAATAATTACGAAAAAATGGGTTAGTGTACGTGATCTTGATGATCTATTCACCAAATCCGGAAAATCTGAGAATTCCAAGAATATCTTGGATCTAACAAGTCTAAAAATTGATAAACTCCTAGGTGGGGGTAAAATAACCAATGCTTACACCGTTTTAGTGAAACGAGCTACTGCAGCTGCTCAGGAAAAAGTGAAACAAGCTGGTGGAGAAGTAACCTTACCTGTTCAAAAAATTAACAAAAATACTGAAGTACCTATTGAAGAGAAAAAAACTAAAGACGTAGAAAATAACGATGACTGATGGCAACACTAACTGAAACTATACGAAAAATTGTAGCTAAGGCTGAACCTTACGTTCCTCAAGTACCAAAACCAAAAAGGAAACTTTCATTACAACATAAACTGCTTTGGACTGGCGGTGCTCTTGTAATTTACCTAGTGATGGGTCAAACTCCATTATTTGGTGCTACAGCTCCTGAATTTGATTTCCTAGCATTTGCACGAGTTATTTTTGCATCACAACAAGGTTCTCTTGTGGAGCTTGGTATTGGACCAATAGTTACTGGTGGTCTACTGATGCAATTACTTCGTGGTTCTGATATATTGAAATTCGACTTCAAAAATCCTGCGGAAAGAGGTGTGTTCCAAACTGCCACGAAATTGGTAACATATGTGGTTATTGTCGCCGAGTCAGCGGTATATGCGATTGCAGTTTATGGTCCTGGTATAACAGAGCCGTATGTGCTATACGTTTTGATGGGTCAACTAATGGGTGCATCAATAATTGTGATGTTCCTAGATGAATTGATTCAAAAAGGATGGGGTCTTGGAAGTGGAATTAGTATATTCATTATGGCTGGAGTTTCCCAGCAAATTCTATGGAGTCTGTTTAGCCCGTTGCCTGGAGGTGATGGTGGTTCGATAGGAGTATTCCCGTTTATCGGACAAATGGCTGCATATGGTGATGTTGCAGATGCTTTGTTTAGATCTAATCAACTGCCGAGTGTATTTGGCTTGGCTCTTACAGCTGGAATACTGCTAATTCTGGTCTATACACAAGGAATGAAAGTTGAGATTCCAATTGTATCTACAAAATATCGTGGATTTGCAGCAACTTATCCAATTAAGATGATGTATGTTTCTAACATTCCTGTAATCTTGGCATCAGCATTAACTGCTAACATAGTCTTTATGGGTCAGATGTTTTGGGCGCAGGTAAACCCGCGGAATACAAGTGAGTTTTGGAATATTCTGGCGCAGTTTGACCCGACAGCGCCGGCATCTCCTATAGGTGGACTAATTTACTACATGACACCGCCGCGAGGATTAGATGTTGTAGCATTAGATCCACTAAGAGCTGTTGGTTATGTCATATTCATGATAGCAATTGTTATTGTGTTTGGAAAATTATGGGTTGAGCTTGGTGGATTATCTCCAAAAAAGGCTGCACAAAACCTATTGGATGCAGATGTTCAAATTCCTGGGTTTAGAAGATCAAACAAACCAATAGAATCACTACTGAATAGGTATATACCATCTGTAACATTAATCGGCTCGGCAATACTTGGTTTAATTGCAGGAGTTTCGGACGTTTTGGGAGTATTTGGCACAGGAATTGGAATATTACTTACAGTTGATATCTTAATTAACTATTATAACCAGTTAGTAAAAGAACAAGTAGAGGTCGTAATGCCGCGTCTTGGTGCTGCTCTTGGTAGAACATAAAAAAGTTGTAATTGTTGGAATTCCCGGTGTAGGGAAAACCTCACTCGTTACTACTATTGTTGAAAAATTGTCGGATAATGGGATTGCTGTAAGCGTGCATAGTTATGGCACAATGATGCTTGATGAAGCAAAAAATGCAGGTGTGAATGATAGAGATGAACTTAGAAGACTACCTGTTGAGAAACAAAAAGGATTACAGAAAAACACCGCCGAAAAAATTTCAAAACTAACAGATGATATAGTATTCATTGATACACACGCATTCATATCAACTAAAGAAGGATTTTATCCCGGTTTACCAAATGATGTAATTCAGATTATCCAGCCCACACACTTTATCGCAATTTCGGCACGTCCTGAAGAGATCTACAATAGAAGGATGAAAGATGAAACTAGAAATCGTGATAAGGTTTCAATAGAATCAATTAAAAAGGAACTAGCAATTCAGGATTCAATGTTATCTACATGCTCTGTTCTTTCTGGTTCACCAATGAAGGTTATATTAAACAACGAGGGAAAGATTGAAGAAGCTGCTAATAATGTAATTAAAGCAATAGGTGTCTAAATGGAATTCAATATAATCCTCAATTTCATCGATGCAGTATTTCTGCAAATGGACTTTTTTGGAATGAGAGAAGGTCCACTTGGAAGTGATGATCCTATGGTAAAAGGTATAATAGCATCAATGTTTGCTGTAGCAGGATTTGGTATATTGTTAAATCTACTAAACTCTGGTATTCGAAGAAAAATGGTTGATCAGGTAAAATGGAGGAGAATTACAAAAGAAGTACGTGCTTGGCAAAAGGAAAGAATGGCTGCATTTAGATCAAAGGACAATGAAAAAATCGCTGCACTAAACAAGAAATCTTCCTACATGAACAAGATGAACATGGAAATGATGCAGATGAATATTAGACCAATGATGATTACAATAATTCCATTAATGTTGATTTTCTATTTTGTTCTACCACAATTATTCTCATACACAGTTGCAGTTTCACCAATACCACTGAATGTAATTCCTGGAGATTGGTTTGAATTAACATGCACTGCTATCAAAGTTGAAGAAGGTGCATATTGCCAAGATCTAAATGGAATTTATCTATGGGCATGGTATTTCTTGGCTTCCATCGCATTTAGTGGAATAATAATGAAACTAACTAAGACTCAAATGGATTTAGGATAAGTTGCTAAATTCTGTAGTGGTTTCAGGTCCTCCAGCTATTGGAAAAACTACAATCGCAAAAGGTATTGCGAGTGAATTTAACCTTACACATCTAAGTGGAGGTGATATTTTAAAAGAACTTGCAAGTGAACAAGGGTTTTCTACTGATGGAGATGACTGGTGGGATACCGAAGAAGGAATGCAGTTCTTAAACCAGCGAAAGGACAATCCTGAATTTGATAAAAACGTAGATGGTAAATTGCAGGAGCTTTTTCAAAATGGCGGTGTTGTGATAACTAGTTACACATTACCATGGCTTGTTGATAATGGAATCAAAATATGGCTTGCAGGAAGTATAGAAAACAGTGCAAAAAGGATGAAAAACCGTGATAATGTAACTCAACTTAATGCATTGGATATTGTAAAAAAAAGATATAATGAAAATAAATTAATCTATAAAAATCTGTATGATTTTGAATTTGGTGAAAATTTATCAGTATTTGACAAAATTATTGAAACCGATCATCTAAACGCACAACAAGTGTTGGATAAAGCAAAATCTATTGTGAGAGAATTACTTTGACACTAAAGCAATTGCAAAATTTAGTAAAAATTAACGAGGATATAACAAATCCTGAGTATGGGGTATATTATGATCAAAGATCGATTGAGATGTTACTTGAATATGGTTTAATTCTAATGGATAAACCACCCGGACCTACAAGCCATGAAGTAGTTGCATGGACCAAAAAAATTCTTGAAATTCCAAAAGTTGGACACAGTGGTACATTGGATCCACAAGTTTCTGGCGTCCTACCATTAGGTTTAGGTGAAGGTACAAAGGCATTAGGAGTCCTACTACTTGGTCCAAAAGAGTATCATGCATTAGGTAGATTACACTCATTACCATCTAAAGACAAATTACAACAAACATTAGATTTGTTTAGAGGAGAAATTTTTCAGAAACCTCCACAACGTTCTGCAGTTGTGAGACAGACGAGAACTAGGACTATTTATGAATTAGATTTATTGGAACAAAAAGAGAGGTTAGTTCTCTTACGAATTTTATGTGAGGCAGGAACCTATATTCGAAAATTATATTATGACATGGGTGAAATTCTAGGTCCTGGTGGTTCTATGATTGAATTAAGACGTTCACGTGTACATCAATTTTCTGAAGACAGATTAGTAACTATGCATCAACTTGCAGATGCATATGCTACATGGAAAGAAAGTGATGATGGCAGTAAATTATCAAAAATGATTCTCCCTATAGAATACAGTCTAAGTGAAATAAAATCAGTAGTCATTAGAGACTCTGCTATAGATTCTTTATGTCACGGTGCACAGCTGGCCATCCCCGGAGTTTTAGAAATTACTCCTGGACTCAAACAAGGTGAGATGGTTGCAATATATTCTCAAAAAGGTGAGGTTGTCGCCCTAGCTGAATCACTAATGTCTGAAAATCAAATTCAAGATAATACAAAAGGATATGCATTTCAAACAAAAAGAATAATCATGAAGCCAAATACATATCCAAAAAGTTGGAGAACAAATCTAGCCTTGAAAAAAGAGTGATAAATAATGTATCCAAAAGGTTTGATTTTAGCTGTAGTAATTGGTGTTGTTGCGGGTCCAGTTTTTGGAATTATACTTTTTGATCTAGGAACAGAAGAACAATTAGTTTTTGTTGAGGGTGATTCTTTGTCTATAGTTACTGAGAAAATTGATTATAAGATTGGAGAAGTAATGTCAATCAAACTTGTTAATTCAGGAACAACAGATCTAATATTTTCTGATTCATCACATGGCTTGGAAATAAAGCAATTAGATGGAATCTCAGTGTTCAAACCAATATCAACTCAGATGATTTCAACTCTTGAATCTCACGATGTAATTGAATTCGTCTGGGATCAGAAAAAAAATAGTGGTGAACAAGTTCTCGAAGGATTATACAAGATAACATCTAATGGAATATCGGAAAATGGAAATACTGTAACAAAATCAGTAACAATCAATATTCTAAAATAATTTAATTCATTTTTATAATGAGATTCTTTCTTGTATTTTGGCGAAAGCTAATGCCGGGGTCGCCTAGCCTGGTAGGGCGCGCGCCTGGAAATTACAAAAACCATAAAGCGCGTTCTCGTAAGGGATCGAGAGTTCAAATCTCTCTCCCGGCGCCATTTACATAATAATAATGAGTGTGAGCTAAAATTATGAAAAAATATGACATGGCAATTATAGGTGGAGGAGTATTAGGTAACACCATCGCATATTGGCTATCAGTTTTGTACGATCTAAAGATATGTCTACTTGATAAAGAACATGATGTAGCTATACATTCTAGTACACGTAACAGTGGTGTTATTCACTATCCATTTTACCTAAACTCTAAAGTTAAGAAAAATTTTGCAAGAGCTGCGTTTCTATCACATGAAATGTGGAAAGTATTAGCAGAAGAGAAGAAAATTCCATGGATTCAAGGTGGAACTATTGAGATTGCATTAGATGAGGCTCAGCATAAAACTCTTGATAAGTATATGATTTGGGGTAAAGAAAATGGATTAACTGAAGAAGAAATTTCAATTCTTGATCATAATGAAATTAAACAAAAAGAACCAAATGTGGAATGTTATTCTGGTCTTTATTGTACAAAAGAAGGTTCTACAAATTATGGACTTCTGACACATGCAGTTAAAGACTTGGCAAAGAATAGTGGAATAGATTTTTTGTTTAAACATAATGTAGATCATGTAACTGAGTCATCTGGTGAAACAAATATCATTTTTTCAGATAAATCGTCATTAGTAGCAAAATTTGTTATCAATTGCTCTGGAGGAAATTCTCTTGACATTGCTAAAAAATTTGGGTTACTAGAAGGTTATGCAGATTTACATTTCCGTGGTGAATATTGGGTTGCAAACACTGACATTGCAGATTTGGTTAAAACTAATATCTACACAGTTCCTCGGTACACAGAATTTCCATTTCTAGATCCACATTGGATAAAAAGGGCAAATGGAGAAACAGAGATCGGTCCAAATGCAGTTCCAGTAGATTCACCAGAGTCATATGATAGTTTTATCAAAGATATCCCAACTGCCATATCAAAAATTACAGACATTCTGACTGGAAGTGCAAAAAAACTTCTTGTAAACCCACAGTTTATCTCATTGGTATCTAAGGAATTTCACAGTTCAATTTCTAAATCAGCAATGGTTGAAAGAGTAAAGAAGTTCATACCAGCAGTTAGAGCAGAAAATTTCCCAAAACGCGGTACATCTGGTATAAGAACACCAGTAATTTCGCCTAATGGAGAGTTTGTCTCTGACATGATAGAAATCTTTGGTAAAAATTCATTTCACATAGTGAATTATAATACACCAGGCGCAACTGGCGCACCAGCATATTCGGCATTTGTAATAAAAAAGCTACAAGAAAATGGAATTTTAGATAGAAAGATAAAAAGCAAAAATAGTGTTTGGGATTTCGAAAATACGATAGATCAAATTTAATACATCTCAAAAAAAGAAAAGTAATGCTTCCTGAAAGATGCTCAGTTAAACAAAACAAAAAAGACTGTGTAAACCCACCAGAATATGTTATTGAAGTTGTCCATGATGATAGTACTTACATGGTAGGAATTACATGTGAAACGCACAGAAAGATTGTTTCAGGCAAAATTATAGAATTACAAACTAAGGGTAAAATTCCAAAAGGAAAACTACAATTTGAGAAATTAAAATCAGTTGGAACTGACTGTGTAAGAATTGATCCCGAAGAACTAATTCAATTAGATTGACTATACTGAATAAACCAGTTTTTTATTGCTCAATCCAAGCATAAGATTTTTTACCGTAATTTCTGCCATAGTTCGTCTTGTTTCACTTGTAGAACTACCTATGTGTGGAACAAGAACTACATTTTTGAGCTTAACTAGATCATTTGTTTTACTTATAGGCTCATCATCAAAAACATCTAATGCAGCACCTTGAATTTTTTTTAATTGTAATGCCTTTAACAAATCGTTTTGTTTTACAACCCTACCCCTTGATGTATTGATTAGAAAACTAGTTTTCTTCATTTTGGTTAATAATTTTAAGTTAATCATGTGATGTGTGTCTTTTGAATATGGAACATGCACTGAGATTATATCACTTTTTTTAAATAATTCATTTAATGAAACATATTTTGCATTATTTTTTCTTGCAGTTGGCTTTCTGTTGTGATATAAGATATTCATTCCTAGGCAATTTGCCTTTCTTGCAACAGATTTACCTATTCTACCCATTCCTAAAATTCCTAAAGTCTTACCTGAAATTTCTGTACCAACATAGTCAAACGGACCAAAAATTTCTGTCCATTGTCCTTTACGTATAATATGATCACCTTCAGTTATCCTTCTCAAAAGATCCATGATTAAACTAATTGTTAATTCAGCCGTTGCATTAGTTAAAACATCAGGTGTGTATCCGACAGTTATTTTCTTCTTTTTTGCATACTTGATATCAATATGATCAAATCCAACACTAAAAGTACTAATTGATTTTAGTTTTTTTGCAGAATCTAAAACTTCCTTATCAATTATGTCATATGGAAAACATATCAGTCCATCTTTATTCTTAATTTGCTCGAGTATTCTTTTTTTTGGCATTGGAATTTTTCCACTGTGTATAGTTATTTCATATTTTTTTCTTAATTTTGCTAAAGCAAATTCATGTAAACGTCTTGTTAATAATACCTTAAATTTTCTTTTCATTTTAAACATTCTACTATAGTCAAACCATTTATAATATTTCATTTTAGCAATTGTATGCCTTCTGAACAAATTGATGATGAGGAATTTCTGATATGTACTGATTGCAAAAATCCTCTTGAAAAATGCATGTGTGTTTGTCCATATTGTGGTGAGCGTGATAAATGTGAATGTGTTTTGTTTGATGCAGCTACTGGGGGCTAAAAAATTATGAATAATGAATTAACTTGGATGATTGGGGGACCACAAGGCAGTGGGGTTGAAACTGCCGCAAATATTTTTTCTCAAGTTTATTCAAAAATGGGTTATCATGTATTTGGTAAGCGAGAATATTACTCTAACATAAAGGGTGAGCATAGTTATTTTGCAGTAAGAATTTCTGATAAGAAAATTCGTTCCAGTATTACTGGTACTAATATTTTGATTGCATTTGATGCAGAAACTATATTCAGACACGCAGATGATGTTTTGAAAGATGGAATTATAGTATACGACTCTGATATTGAAAAATCCAAGGTTACAGATGTTTTTACCCTTGAAAATGATTTTCGAAAAAGACTACTTGGATTTCTAGAATCCAAAAATAAGCACGATTCAGTAAAGGACATGCTCGAATTAGCCTCAGAAAATGGCGTTAAGCTTTTTTCAGTCTCTTTTAGAACAATCTTATCTGATCTTTCAACACAGTTAGACAATCCCAGATTAAAGGGCATGATTCGTATGTTCAATGTTCTTGGCGTATCCTTTTCTCTAGGTATTCTAAGATCTCCTACTAATCTGATTCATGATGCCATAGAATCAATTTTTTCAAGAAAAAAATCAGTTGCAGAAATTAACAAGCAAGCAGCAACATTTGCATATAATTACGCTGCCGCAAAATTTTCAAATTCTGATTACTCGTTTAAAAAAAGACAAGTCGAGTCAGATACTATGCTAGTACAAGGTCACTATGGTACATCACTAGGAAAAATGGTTGCAGGTTGTAGATTTCAATCATATTACCCAATAACTCCTGCATCAGATGAAAGTGAATTTCTAGAAAGAAACGAAATTTTAGAAGTTAATGAGGATAGACCTGGTTCAACATTAGTTGTTCAAACTGAAGATGAGATTTCAGCAATTGGTATGTCAATCGGTGCATCATTAACTGGTACACGATCGGCAACATGTACATCAGGACCTGGATTTTCATTAATGGCTGAATCATTAGGTTGGGCAGGCATTAATGAAGTACCACTTGTGATCACACTTTATCAAAGAAGTGGACCCTCAACAGGATTACCAACTAGACATGGTCAAGACGATCTGTTATTTGCTATAAATGCAGGTCACGGTGAATTCCCTAGAATAGTTTATGCATCTGGAGATGTAGAAGAGAGTTTCTATGATACCATTAACTGTTTTAACTACACAGATGTTTTCCAGGTCCCAGTCATTCACATGATGGATAAATTCATCGCTAGTACTGTCACCACATGTAAAAAATTCCAATCTAATCAAGTGAAAATCGAAAGGGGAAAACTACTTGAAAAGATTGAGGCAGATGATTATCAAAGATTTGCGCATACAGATGATGGTATATCACCTAGATCCAAACTTGGTTTAGAGAATGGAATTTTTTGGAACACGGGCGATGAAAGTGATACATATGGTCATATATCAGAAGATCCGGTAAATCGAGTCCAAATGATGGATAAAAGACTAGAAAGATTCACTCAAATTCTCGAAAACATTCCTAAAGACGAACAAATATTATCACACTCTACGGGTGATTTAACTGTGATCTCTTGGGGCTCCACAAAAGGTCCAATCATAGATGCAATTGAGATGTTAAAGAATGAAGGTATCAATATTGGGTTTATTCAACTAAAACTTTTACATCCATTTCCAAAAGAAACATTAGAATCATTACTCAAAGATTGTAAAACTTTGATTGATATAGAATCAAATCAAACAGCGCAATTAGGTTCTTTAATAAAACAAAATATGCTCAAAGAACCAGACTATTATGTACTGAAATATACTGGAAGAGCAATGACATGTAACGAACTTTATGATTCGCTCAAAAAAATTGTTAATAATAATGCAGAAAGAAAGGAGGTTTTAACATATGGTGCTTAAATTAGGAGATTTCAAAACTGATGTTCACAATGATTGGTGTCCAGGCTGTGGTGATTTTGGAATAGTCAACGCTGTTCAAATGGCTCTAGCAGAAATGCAGATTCCACGTCATAAATCAAGTATATTTTCTGGAATTGGGTGTTCAGGAAAAACCTCACACTTCATCAACGTATTTGGTGTTCATACTCTACACGGTCGTGTTTTGACATTTGCACAAGGAGCAAAAATTGCAAATCCAGAATTAGAAGTTATTGCAGTTGGTGGCGATGGTGATGGATTAGGAATTGGCGCAGGACATTTTGTTGCTGCAGGAAGACGTAATGTTGATATGACATACATAATATTTGATAATGCCGTTTATGGGCTTACGAAAGGTCAAGCATCACCAACACTCAAGTTAGGCGAACAAACAAAATCTCTAACTACACCAAACTCAAACTATAATGTTAATCCAATTTCACTTGCAATATCAAGCGGATTTACATTTGTTGCAAGAGGATATTCTTATGATGTAAGACATCTTAAGGATCTAATTGTGGCAGCAGTGAAACATAAGGGATTAGCATTCCTTGATGTATTACAACCATGTCCAACATATAATGATATTAACACAAGAGATTGGTTTAGTGGTGAAGA
>CAZBHD010000090.1:0-7246 GCA_964491985.1 uncultured Candidatus Nitrosopelagicus sp.
ACCACAAGTTCAATTCCTAAGAGAACTTCGTGATAATACCGTATTACAAACACAATCAGGTACAGCATTCATGACAGGATTCAACCAGTTCTATTACTCATTCTCACCAGCAGTAGCAGACTATGAAAGAGAGAATCCAGTGTTTAAGGAGGCAGTCAAAATTACATTGACACCACTTTTGACATCACTTGCAATTCTAAACTATGTTGATATTGACACCGAACAGGATATGCTAGGATATGGTATTGGTGTGATACTACTCAACATTGGAATGTACTTTGTTGCACCAGCAGCAGTAATCATTGCTATAAAGAATAGAAGAAAATAAACTCTAACTTATTATATTCAGAGGATTTGATGAAAACATGAATGTTGAATATGAAGAATTCACTTCTATCGAAGACATGTTACTTTTCCTTTCTTCAGCTGCACCTCTAATGAAAAACTTTATGCCAATAAATTCTTACAAAGGATTTGTTTGTTCATTTATCCCATTGAGTCCAAGTGGTGGAGATACATATCTAATGTTGTATACAAAAGGTGAACTTGAAACAGGAATACATGAATTTGATATTACAACAAAAACACTAAGAAAGGTAGAAGCGATTGAACGAGCAGACAAAAGTTACTTTATTGTTATGACTCCAATACGCAATACTATTGCAGATAAAGCAATAGAACAAATGTAATTATTTTGTATAATCTGGTGCAGCGACAGATCTACTTCTTGCATATCTTTCAACTATATCTTCAGGCATTCTACCATTGAATAGATCTTTACATAATCCTCTAAGATATCTCATAATTGCCCACGTTCCTGCCTTTAGAATACCGTACATGAAGACTTTCATTGGAGGACCGTATGTTTTATTTCTAAGAATGATTGGAATTATATCATTAATCACCCGAAGATTATTCTCCCAGCATTTCCAAAACAATGTAAATTGTGCCTCATTAAGATTTCCAAAATGCATAGAATTTTTCTCACTAAAGTCTTGATAGAGTAACGGTGCTACTAATCCCCTAAAATTAGTCGCTCTAAAGTCTCCCATCATGTCAATTGTATATTGAGTCTCATCAGGAGTCTCATCAGGCCAACCAATGATGATTGTAGCAGCTGGGAACCAGTGATTTTCATTCATGATTTTTGCACCTTCTCTTACAACCCAACCCCATTCATCGGTTGAAAATGGTTTCGTTTTTACACCTAGATGTTTTTTAACCATGCTAGGTGCTACAGTTTCAATTCCTAAGTTAGTTGACAACCATCTACCATCACCATGCATTTCGTTAACTGCTGACATGTCGTGAAGTAATTTTGGATCTGCAGCTATTGCAGAAAATGTCATATGTGTTGTTCCAATGAAGTTTGCGCCCAGATTCTTTAGTCCTTTCCACAAGTCCATGATAGCATCATAGTTAGGTTGAAAATCTCTATTATCACATCCATACAACAACATTTCGTCTGAATGTAGCCATACAGAATCGAACCCATAATCCAAATTCATTTTCGCTTCTCTTTGTAGTCTATCTACTGGAAGGTCTTTTTTCGAACGTTTGTTCACATCACAGAAATCACATCCTCTACCACACCCTCTCATGGCTTCAATCAACGAGTTAACAGTAGGACCAGTAATTTCTGGAATGTTTTGAATGTTTTTTACAAAACAATGCATTAATTCTGGTGCATCGCCTTTTTCCAAATCACTAAACAAGTCTAACGCTAACTCATCAGCCTCACCAACAACTACCGTGTCGATTCCATGAACTCTCATTCTATCAGTTTTTGCTAATTCCCATGCACCATTGCCACCAACAGCAACCTTGAAATCATATTTCTTCTTTAATTGAATAATATCAGCGCACATTCTCTTGAATTTCATTGCAACATATGATAACTTTTCAGGAGCCATTGTAGTCGTTACAGGAGCCATACCAAGTGGATCCATTACATTTATTCCAACTACTTTTGTATCAGGACCAATAGATTTTTTCAGGTATTCAGGGTTTGCAACAAACACTTCATCTTTTTTATAACCTTGATGTAACGCTGCCTCAATTCGTCTAAGACCAACTTGTGCCACTTTGGCTTCTCCAGTCACAGGATCAGTTTCCACTGCTGGACAGAATACTTTATCAAAAACCCACTCTGGTAAAACTTCGTAAGGACCACATGCAATAAAACCGTATAGAAAGTTACCTCTATAATTTGTCATTAAACTTCGATCTGCAGTAAGAACAATTCTTTTTCCAGACAATGTTATTTCTCACCTTGCAACATGATATATATCGTTTGCGAGAAAACACGACTAGGATTTTTTCTTAAAATTATTTTTCGATATAAGATTTGCAATTTTTGAAGCAATAGCTCCAGCCCCGATTCCATTATCTATGTTAACAACTGATAAGCCAAGTGAACAACTTTGTAGCATTGATGCTAATGCTGCAACTCCCTTTTCACCATATCCATATCCAACAGAAGTTGGAACACCGATAACAGGAATATTCACAGTAGACGATACTACTGATGCTAATGCACCTTCCATACCAGCTGCTACAATTATAACATCAACTTCTGCTTTGACAAATTCCTTCAAAATAGGAAATGTTCTATGTAATCCAGCAATACCAATATCATAACTTGTGATACATTCACAATTCATTGCTTCACACATCAATCTAGCCTCTTCGGCAACCGAAATGTCAGATGTACCAGCAGTAATAATCCCAACTTTTCCACCTATTTTTTTCAGATTTTTTTTATGTATCAGTAATGTTTTGGTATTTTTCCCTTTTTTGATTTTTAATTTCTTATTCCTACAATATTGTATTATTTTTTCAAAATCTTTTTTTTGTATTCGTGAAACTACAACTGAATCTGTTTTGGTTAATACTCTTTCAACTATTTTTTTTATTTCAGACAAATGTTTACGTTCTGCAAATATTACCTCAGGAACACCATTTCTGATTCTCCTCCCAGTGTCAATTTTAGCAAAATCCTCAATCTTCTCTATTGAATAAATTGACAGTAATTTTTCTGCCTTTTCAACTGAAATCTTTCCTTGACTTAAAATTTCTAATATTTCTGCAATTTCCAATTCTTATTCTAAGTAGATGTGAAGTTAAAAATGCTATTTAGATTTCAACGCCTGAAAGAGCATCATTTACACTTTTAACGCCTTTTTCAAACCATTCACTCTCTTCATCATTTAATTCTAGCTCAATAATTTTTTCAGCACCATTCTTACCTATTACAGCAGGAACTCCAATTGTAACATCCGAATGTCCATATTCACCGTCAAGGCAGGTAGATACTGGCATTACTTGTTTTTTGTCATTAACAACATTATCTATAATGGCTGAAATTGCATTTCCTGGTGCATGTACAGTTGCACCTTTTAATTTTATTACTTCGGCTGCAACATTTTTTGTTAACGTAAAAATCTCATCTAGTTTCTCTTTTGATAGTTTTTCATGCAAAAACTCTCCAGAAACTTTTGCAAATCTAGTTAGCGGAAGCATGTTTTCACCATGTTCACCAATAACTATAGCATCAATTTCTTTTCTAGGAGTATTTGTTGTCTCATGGATAAATTGTTTGAATCTTGACAAGTCTAGCATTCCACCCATGCCGAAAACACGAGTTCTATCAAAACCAGATGTTTTGTATGCAATATGTGCCATTGGGTCAAGTGGATTAGTTACAGGAATTATTAGTGAATCATCAGCAAATTTTTTGATATTTCCAACGACATCCTTCACCACACCTGCGTTGATTTTCAGTAAATCCATTCTTGTCATTCCAGGCTTTCTTCCAGCTCCTGCGACAACCACTACAATTTTTGATCCTTTCATATCTTCATAATTGTTTGAGCCTTTAATCTCAACATCAATGCCCTGTTCTGATAGCATATGATTAAGATCCATTGCTTCACCTTGTGGTAATCCTTCAGCAATATCCAGAAGTAATATCTGATCATCTAATCTCTTTAACGCAGAAAAGAGTGCAGCGTCACCACCTACTTTACCGGCACCAATAATTGTTATCACAATAAGCGCTCGAAATTTTGATTAATTAAATCTTAGTTTGAATTTTAAACAGATTTTTATGTATTTTTGATATTGATAACCTATGGTCATAATGATTGATGCACAGGTGGCAGGAGCTTCAGGCGATATGATATTATCGTCATTAGTGAGTTTAGGAGCAAATAAATCCAGAATTATTGAGGGCATCCTTACTGCAGAATCATTTTTAGAAAATTCCCAGATCAAAAGAATTGATTTCGAGTCTGTGAAAAAACATGGCAAAGTCGCAACTCAACTCATTCTAGAAGTTGACGAGAATGTTAAGGAAAGAAAGGCTACGGATGTAAGAAAGTGTATCGTTGAGTCATCAAAAAAAATCGGATTATCTAATTCAGCATTGAATTTTGCTACAAATACAATTGATACTTTGATTTCTGCAGAATCTAAAGTTCATGGAGAGTTAGAATCATCAGTTCATTTCCATGAGGCGGCTAGTATTGATACCGTTATCGATATTCTTGGTACGGCAATTGCTTTGGATGATTTGAATCTATTTAACGATGAAATACTTTGCTCGCCTGTTGCAGTTGGTGGTGGAACAGTAACATTTTCACATGGAACAACATCAAACCCAGCATATGCAATTTTAGAAATTTTTAAAGATTCTGAAATAATTGTTCAAGGTGGAACTGTAACAGAAGAATTAACAACACCAACTGGAGCAAGCATTTTAGTCAATTTGGCAAAAACATGTTCCGAGTTTTACCCACCAATGAAGATCAATTCTATAGGATATGGATCTGGCTCGAAAGATTTTGGAGCGTTTGCTAATGTATTAAAAATTGTAAGTGGAAAAACAAAAACAAATCTCGTCAAAGACACAGTCCAGATTTTGGAAACTAATGTGGATGATGTTTCTGGCGAAGTCTTGGGAAATATGATTGAAAAAATTATGTTACATGGGGCAAAAGATGTTACAATCACTTCTGGTATAACAAAAAAAGGAAGACCAACTAATCTGGTCTCGGTTATATGTGATTCTGAATCAATGAATTCCATTTTGGAAATATTAGTTGCGGAAACTAAAACATTAGGTGTCAGAGTTCGAAGTTCAGAGCGATTTGTTGTTCCAAGATCAATTGAGCAAGATATAGTAGAGATTGATGGACATAAATTTCCAATTCACTATAAAATAGTTAGTGGTACATCTAATTTCAAAGTAGAATTTGAAGACATAAAGGCAATTTCAAATTGTTTGAATAGACCATTTCATCAGGTTGAAGAGTTGGTCAGGAAAAAAATGATGAAGAAAGATGAATAAATTTTCACATCTTCTTAATTGGTTTAATGATAAAAACAGTGTTTTAGTCTCACTTTCTGGTGGCGTTGATAGTGCATTAGTTGCTTATGCCGCTTTCCAAAAACTCGGAAAAAAATCAGTTGCAGTAACTGCTGATTACAAGACACTTTCTCAAGAAGAACTTGAAACTTCAAAAAAAATCACTTATGAAATTGGAATTCAACATATTATACTTAATTATAATGAATTAGAAAATGAAAATTTTGTTAAAAATGATAGTAATCGCTGCTTTTATTGTAGGGATGAACTTTCTGAGAATCTAATCAAGGCAGCAAAGCATCACAACTTAGATGTCATTGTAGATGGAACTCATGTAGACGATCTTGGTGACTATAGACCTGGAATTGATGCAATGCACAAAAACGGAATAAAAAGTCCACTTTTAGATGTAAATTTGTCTAAAGATGAAATTAGAAAAATATGTAAAAATATTGGATTAACAATTTACAATAGACCATCAAATTCTTGTTTGGCATCTAGAATTCCCTGGGGTCAAAGAGTTACTGCTGAAAGGTTAGCACGAATAGAGATGGGTGAGACTATAATCAAGCAATTAACAGGATTCCAACAAGTACGTGTAAGAGATTTGAATGGATCTGCGAAGATTGAAGTTGAACCAAACAATATTTCAGTACTTTGCAAACAAAATTATCTAGATCAAATAGTCGATAAACTAAAAATGATTGGATTTAGTTCAGTCACTGTTGATCATGATGGATATAAATCGGGTAAATTAAATCTCATATGACCAAAAATCAAAGTCTTGAAATTAAAGATAGCTTTGTTCTAGATGTAATTATGATTGTTGTGATTATTGCAACTACAAGAATTAATTGTACTATTGTACCAAATTCTGGAATCACCATTGTTCCAATGATTTGAATTTTAGTATCTCCATCTTTTATTGGCACATAAAGGGAACGTGATTCGCCTGTAGTTTCTATTTCATTAAACTCAGTTTGTACAGGATTTTGTTCGCTGGATGGATAAATTAGAACAATAAATCTTTCATCAAATCCATTTTCATCAATAGAATCAAGACTATTTCGAGGAATTTCAATATCTAATGCGCCATTTGTATTTGTGTCAATTATGATATCTAATGATAGTTGGTGGGGATTAAGTATGATATCCTTTACAATACCACCCTTCATGGTATAGTTAACATCAAAGGTTCCTGAATCAGGTATATCAACCTCAAAACTTGACATAAATTTTGTGCCAGTTTTTTTGAAGAATTCTACAGATATTTCGTTAGTTTCTTTTCCATATGTTGCTTTGATTATTACAGTTCCTTCATTCTCCCACATTGGTCCTGTTGCTCTAAATGTTTTTGTGAACTTCCCATCTTCTGTAACACCTATCTGTGCAACACCAACTAAATTCTTATCAAAAAATATCTGGAGAATCATAAAATCACCAGCAATTACTTTCTGAACATTACCTGTAATAGTAATTACATCTCCTTCATTATACGCGGTTTTATCACTCTCAATTGTAATTTTTTGAACAGTTAAATCCTCTTGAGCAAAAACTGGAAAAATTACAATCATTGTCAAGACAAGTATCGGTAAAAGTAATTTCTCCATCACACAACAAGAAACACCATTGTATATTTATTCTTACTAACGTATAATACATGAATAAATAAAAAAATGAAAAAAAGATGAGTTTTAGAGTTTTGGCATTATGCTGAGTTTAGTCTTTGCAGAAAGGACAATTATTGAAGTAATTGCTACTGCTAGGATTATTGCTGCAATTGTACCAAATTCTGGAACAACATGAGTTCCTATAATCTCAATTGTGGATGCGTCTGCATCAAATGGAACAGTTATTGTATTTCCATCTTGGCTTGCA
>CAZBHD010000091.1:0-19333 GCA_964491985.1 uncultured Candidatus Nitrosopelagicus sp.
TAATTCAGACTGAAGAAATTATAAATCAATACAATATGGATAAAATATGGTATTACCACTAGCTGATGAAGACAAGCCAAAGTGCTTTTTGTGTCATAAGATGCTAAAAAATTATGATGAATTACAAAAACATCAAGAAACTATCCATGAGGATTTCTTTGAATTTCACGAAAAAGATCAAAGAAGAGAACCTACTCCTGGAGATGTCAGTATTTTTTAGATTTTAGTAACTCTAGTGCCTTCTTCTTACTAATCTGAGCAAGTTCATAATCTTTGTCAACTGCCAAAGCCATCTTGAAATGATTTAGTGCATCTTTAATCTTACCCTGCTCTCCTAGAGATAGTCCTTTGTACGCCAATGCTACTGGATATTTAGGATTAATTTTTAGTGCTGCATCATAACATGCAGTTGCATCAGAAAATTTTTTCTGTCCATGTAATACTGAACCCATTCCAATCAAACCATCTATGTTTGTTGGTTGAATTTTTAATGCCCTCTCAAATAGTTTTAGTGCATGGGAATTTTTTCCGATTCTTTGTAATGTGACTGCTTTATCAATTAATGCACCAATATTATCTGGGTTGATTTTTAAAATCTTAGTATAAATGTTTAGTGCCTCATCAAACTCATCTAGTGATACAAGTTCTGACGCCTGTTCTAAAAGTCGATTAGTTTTCTCTGACATTATATTTTAGGAAATGATATCATATAGTTATTTTTTTCTTTTAGACAGTATTCTTGGAATTTGTTCAAGTGGTGTACTTGATTCAATTACTATGGCATCACACTTGGATCGGTTATTATCAAAAGCCTGACCGCCTACAAAAACATCTAATTTTTTATTTGAATCAGTAATTTTTTTGACAAGTCTTTGTGCAGGTTTGATGTTGTCTTCCAGTGTTACTGAAATCAGAATTGCTGTAGGATGTATTGTTTTAATAAACTCTACAAGTGAGTTAGCAGGGGTTGATGGTGAAAGATTGAATGTCGTGAATCCTTTTGAAAGCAGAAATGATTCTAGCATGTTACATGATAGACAGTGTTCCTCGCCTACAGGGGTAGTTAAGATAACTTTACCTTTATCAAGATTATTTTTTTTATGCTTTTCAGAGATGATTTTTATCAAGCTTTGAGCTGTATTGCTTGCTACATGCTCCGTTGCTATAGAAAGACGACCATCTGCCCACATACTGCCCACTTTTGACATCATCGGATTTAGAATTTTTTCGTAAAATTGTTCAATGTTAGAGTTAACAATAAATGATTGATAAAGATGGATTGACTCTTTCAAATCACCTTCTATCATAGATGAAAATAACTGAGTTTGAAGTTTCGCTAGTATTGATTCCCTTCTCTGTCTATCCTTTGAGGTATTTTGTAACAAGAATGAGTTAATTTTTGGATCATTACGAAATTCAGTAGGTATATCATCACGTGTTACAGAAGTAGATTCACCTAGATACTTAACAGTAACTTGCTTGGATGTTTTTTTCTGTTTATTCCATACACTTCTTACAAGATAGAGGTAATTAGTTCCCTTTACTTTCTTTTTCCTGAGATAAACCACGAATGTGATATTATCATGGTGCCTAATAAGTATAACTAGTGCCTAACTTTTATTCTACTGGCAATTCTATATACTAGAATCGCGGTAGTGGCAACTATTACAGCCATTATCAATATAGCCACGGCCGGTGTGATATAATCTTCCATAAAATATTTTGATTCAAACCATGCTGTAGGCAAAACTGTCATAAAGTCAAATGCAGAGAAATCTTCTACATACCCAACTGCTACCGCTAATTTACCATTATTACCTTTTTTATCATAAACTGCTAAATAATATGTTGCATCAACAGGTGCTACCAGATTAATTTCCTGTCTTTCCCAATATGTAATTTGGCCAAACGGTTCATAGAATTCCTTTGATGGTAACAAGCCATTATAATCAAACACAGCAGCATCATAACCATCTGGTACAGGAAAAGGAAACGGTTCTTGTGAATCTAAAATTTTCAACTCGGTAATTAGATCAATTGAAAATGATGGAGTTATGAATACCAATGATGGTGTAAAGTTTTCTAGCCCATCAAGTTTTGGTATAACTATACTTGCAAATAATTTATCATTTTTTTTGGCATCAAATGTATAGTATAAGGTATTATCATTTAATTCCTCATACATTGCCCACGAAACAACTGGATCTGGTATAATCAACGCAGTGTTTATGTCATCGTTTGAACCATCTGTTGGTATTAATTTATGTGCAAATGCAGATGGTAAAAAAATCATTATGGTCAATAATAAAAAAATTACAGCGACTGTGCTTTTCATATAACAATTTTGCCTAGTGATAATTTAATTGAGTCGTACTAAATAACATAGTGCTAACTGAAAAAAAATATTTGTTTTATTAAATATTCACCTGAATTAAATCGTATGTGGTTAAATTACCGTTTAAAATCAAAATTTGTTCTATTGATTTTCAAAAAACTCATTTTGCTGGTGAGGTAGAATTTCATGAGAAAAAATTTCCATTTAGTATCAAGCCATCTGTAGAAAATCGTCTGATAAGAATTCCATTTGATGTTATTGGAGTTCAAAATCAAATTAGCCTTGTAAGAATTTCAGGTATTAATGGAGTTTATTCTGAAGATCGCCTACTAGTTGAAAATAAATCATCATCTTTGGATATTCATTCCTTTCCAATATTTGATGAAATTTCAAAAAAATATAATATGCTAGACACCATTGAAATATTTTTTAAATAGTCAAGACCAAGCGCGAAAACTGGATTCAGAACTACTGGCGAAGAAAAAACCTAATGTTATTCGCTTTAATCTTCCTCTAATCATATTAACTGAATGATACTTGTTTGGGTTTATAATGACAAGATCACCTTGATTACATCTAATTGATGTGTAAGGTGTTTCACTCACTATATCTCTAGAATACGCAAACCCTGGATTACGGAATTTTTCATCATCAATATTCCAAAATTTATTAAAAATAACAAGTTCGCCACCCGATTCACAAGATTGTAAATGTAATACAGCCGATAACTGACCTGAAAGTTTGGATATCAAAAAATCTGAAGCGTCAAAACTTGCGTTATCCCTATGTATGTATACTGATTCACCTGGAATATGAAGTCTAATTATTCCCTCAGAATATAGCATAGAATTTTCATCTGCAAACTTGATTTTTTTTTTGAATGTTTTTGAAATTTGGTTTAACATTGTTTCTCGAGGATCTATGTCTGAAAAAATATTTCTTAGGTGCTTGTTTGTTAGTTTAGTTTTTTTAAAATATTGTATTTTTTTTGAAATATACGAGTTAACTGATTCACCTATTTTCTGAGTTATACCACATCCACGTGAAGTTTTACTAGTAATAATATTTCGTACTAATTTTTGGCATATAATAGAACTAAGAAAATTTGGTATAATTATTGCAGGAATTTTTCCTTTGATTAGTTCCTCATAATATCTACTTGATGTTGAATTTCTATCTATCAGTAATGGACTACAAGTTATACTCAATTAATATCCACCAGCGCCAGAATGTGATACTTTGCAAACTAATTGATGTTGTTCATTTCTACTTAATATGTCACATTTGATGAATTTATCTCCTAAACTTTGCTCTAACTGCATAATATCTCTAAAATTTTCATCTACTGGTATACTCATTATGTCAGTTTCTGTAAATTCTATAATTTCATTTTCAGAATAATTACCACTGTTCTCTTCTTTTTGATGTGTAACATTCATTTCAAAAGTTTTCTTTGATAGAATTTTTGTAACAGTTCCCCAAATAATGTCTACCATACTACATCAGAAAAGAGGTAAAATTATGGTACGACAACAAGATTCATTGGTATATCCATCTTTCCAAATGGTTCAGAAATTCTCAAGTAATAGTCCTTCCCAGAGTCAAAAATAAAGTCCTCATAACTTCCATAACCGATAGCTGGACCCCATAGAATATGTAAAAATCTATTTTGGTCTGGTTTTAATACAACACTACCTGAAGTAAAGTCAGAGCCTGAGTTAACCCATTTGTGACCGCCATCCCAAATAGTATAATTACATATTGCTGGACTTGTACACATCATAGCTTCATTACTAGATGAACCTGTGTTTTCAGCTAGAAGTTCCAAATTCATCAAAGCCTGTCCAGTTGCAGTGTAAGCAATATTGTTATACTCTTTATTATCCCATTGCCAATTTGCTACATAATAATATGTGATTGGACCTAGTTGATATGAAACTCCTGTTGATTTGTATGTATCAATTTTGTGTTGTTCCTTTATAGCTTTTTCACAGTCACGTATTTCTCTTTTATTTTCTTTATCTTGGCAAACTTGAAGCATTTCTTCTAGATCACTACCAGATGATGTTTTTGATTCTTTAGATTCACTAGATGAGGATTGATATTGTGATGATGATGACATGTCATCACTTACTGCGCTTGAACTAACCTGCATTATTCCCATCTTAATCAAATACTGAATTCCATTAAGAAAATCATTTTCTGATATTGTTCCATCTGCCCACCAACCAGCATTGTTTTTCACCCAGTCTGGAAATGTGTCTGAAGTTGATGCACTTCAAGATGTTGAAGATATAGTGATTATTCATTACTCAATCAAATATTGTATGCCTGTGATAAAATCAGAATCAGCAATTGTACCATCTGCCCACCAACCAGCATTGTTTTTCACCCAATTTGGTACACCCGCCGCTTCGGCACTGGTGGCAACGGTAGCCAAAAGTAACAAACTTGTAATTACTGTGAAAACTATCTTCAATAAAAAAAAATACGCTTGATCATATATATGGATAGTGCCTATAAAATTAACTAGTGCCTAACACATATTCTATGACGGATGGTTTAATTGATTAGTACCTAACATCTTTTAAATGCCAAAATTTGAATTTAGTAAAACAGTTGATGTGCAAAGAGATTTGATTTTTCAAATTAGTACAGATTATGAAAACTTTACAAAAGTTCTACCAGCATACTTCAAAGAATTAAAAATAGTTGAGAAGAATGGTGATAGCGTAAAAATTCAAGAAAAGCTGCAATTTCTAGGTAAAACGGTTGATGTACTTACTGAACATGTAATTGAAAAACCAGGTAGACATATTGTTCGTATGCTGGATGGTCAAGCAAAGGGAACTGTATTTGATGAAAAATATGAAATTGACGGTGAAAAGACCAAGATTACGATAAACGTTGACTTTGTTTTAAGTGGAAGATTAAAACTTCTAGCTGCACTAGCAAAAGGAAAAATTAAACAGAGTATGAATACAGTGATGGATGAATTTGTAAACTATGCAAAATCACAGTCTAATTAGAAATTTTTAGAAATTTTACAATTTCTGGATGAGCCAATATTGCACTATGAGATGCAGAATCAGTCCCAATTCCATAGCTTATTGTGGAGTCACCAACAAAGAACAAACCTTTTACTTGAGGCACAGAGTGTGGCATCTTATTTTTCCAAACTAATCCAGGCTCTTTAACAACAGCCTCAACCAGCTTCCACGCCATTGGTCTCTCCCATAACAGGACATCTTCAAAATCAGGATAAATTTCAGATAACTCCTTTTTCATATTACATACAATTTCTTTAATTCTGGTTGGACTATCTGTTTCTTCTGGTTTGACAGGTGTTCCAACAATTATGAGATGCTCATCTTTGGGTGAAACAGATGGTGTGATATTTGATATAAAGAAAATGCCTTTTGATGTGTAGTTTTCACCCACAGGAAAAACTACCTGTCTAGTATCAATTTGTTTTGATAACGCAAAGTGAACCTCTACGACAGATGTAGTTTTGTTAAGCCTGTTTACGTGTTTGATGAAATTATCATCAAATATCCCCCTATCAAATAGTTGATTTAATGCATGATATGCAGGATATGATACTATAACACAATTTGACTCAACTATGTTACCATCAGAAAGTAATACACCAGTTACATGAGAGTCTTTTACGAGAATTTTTTTGATTGTAGTATTGACATCGATGGTACAATTATTTTCTTTAATATAATTCCCCATCACTTTTGATATTTGATCATATCCACCCATGTCTGGATATGCAAATTCACTTGTTCCACCTTTGAAAGGATTAGCACGTATTATTGTTCTGGCAAATTCACCAAGTGAGATATGATCAGTTGTATCTGCAAACGCAAGCATACACACTGCATCAAAAAATGTTTTTGAGTGGTGATCCAGTTTTTTGGTAACCTCAGTTAGTGGTGTCTGATCTAGACGTTCCGCCTTTTCCATACTAGTGAATGCCATTGGCAATAAAATTTTGAGTAATGAAAATCTACTTTTTAATGGAATTAGAGACATTTTTAAAATATCACCAATCCCTTTTGGATACCTGTGAAACTTTCCGTCGAAGAAGGCTATATCATCAACTATTGCTAATTTCAATTTAGAAATAATATCTGCCGTTTTGAATACATCATATATTGCAGATTTTTTGTAAAATGGCATTATATGAAATCCATTATCCAATACGTGATTCTTGAATTCGGTAGATGCCGTTCGACCACCTAGCTTACTTGATTTCTCAAAGACCCTAATCTTAAATCCGTCATTAACTAGTAGCGTTCCTATTGATAACCCACCTACACCCGCTCCAATTATTAGAACTGGCTGATTTTTTCTAGGTTCCATTTGAATCAGGACTTGTACTACTCTATTATTTCATGCCGCAAATGCTGCATTATCTCCGAGTTGGTATTCCTTAGATTTGAGGATTGGTTTTTTCTTGTTTCGAGATTTGGTCCTTAGTATCATCTTGCAACATTTGCATCTTACCTCGTCAGTGTCGAGCCAAACCTCGCACCAACTACATCGTTTTAAACCAAATTGGTATTTTTGTGAATTTGGTATTTTGGTTACCTTTGATAAAATACAGACTCCTTTACATGATGCTCCCATGAGTAATTTATGTTCAAGTTAAATATAAACTAGTGATAAGATCAATATCTAGTGCTAATTTATCTACATTTTATTAATGCATAATCGATCAAATTAGTTTTTGAGGAATGTGCCATTTTTTTTAAAGATTTGAAAAGGATTTTTTCAGTTGTTGATGAATATTTTGTTTTGATCTTTTCTTGTAATTCTTTTCTGTGTTCAAAATAATAATTCGCTAATGGAATGTATACATTACTTCCTATTTTTTGTGATTCAATAATAGAGAATCCTGCATGATTAATTTTTGAATTAATTGATTCTATAGTGTAATGTTCTGAAGACCATGTAAACGAAAGTATTCCTAGATCATTCATTGTTGATACACCTTCGCTAACTGTTGGAATTGCAATAAGCAGTATTCCATTAGAATTCAAAATTCTTTTTGATTCTAAAAGAAAATCATCTAGTGGTTTAAAATGCTGTGCAGATTCTAATGCAATGATCCGATCAACTGATTTATCCGCAAGTGGTAAGAATCGTGATGTTGCGTTTAGTTTTTCGATAAAGTCTGTATTAGTGTTTTTCAATTGATTATAGTTAATATTAATGGCAAAAATTTCTAAATTTGGATAGTCTGAATTCCACTTTTTTGCTGGTCCTAATATTCCACTACCAACATCAACTAATGATTTTGCAGTAGGAAGATTTGCCATTTTTCCAGTAAACTCACATAGATTATTCTGAGCTTCAATAGGAGTATTTGTCGAGTTGTCCCAATGCCCAAAGTTCAGCATATCACCACCTGTTGACAGCTGCATTATTGGTGATAATGAATTATACAAATTCACAACATCGTTTTCATTTCTTCGAAATGTCCACAATAACATCTCAAAGAGATTAATGGGCATGTTGGAGGTTTAGAGACTATGAATATATCAATTAAGGTAAATCTATCAATTCTTCAGCACAATGTTTGTGAACCCAAATATCATCTGAATTTTTGGATATCTCCTTGCCTATTTTGATGTCATCCCCACAACTACTACATTTTCCAGCATATCGAGCCTTCATGATATATTACGTACGAATGGTGGTAAAACTTGTAGTATTTACCCAATATTGACCATTGATTAATGTAAATTGAATTTTGTTCTAATTCATGGATCAATTTTTTTGATTATATTTGTAAACCATTCAAGGCAAGTTCGATATTATACCTATTTTATGAATTAGAGATATGGTAGAAACAATTGAAATTCGATCTGATGATAACAATAATGAATTCTGGCCTAACGCAACAAAATACTCATCATGGTCAAAAGGCGAGTACAAATTCTTAAAAGAACTATCATTTATTTTGGTTACATTAAGAAATTCAAAATAGCAAAATATCTGAAATTAGCAGTGTTACAATAAGAAATATGTGTCAGATTCTACGAAAGAAAAAAATCATTTAGATTTTGGTTCTAAAGATGGTTAAATACTATCACATTAAATCAGATTTTTGGACGCCGGATGTTTCTATTTCATATCGTAATGCGGAAGAAAGTTCTACGTATGGCTTGTTAACAAGTTCTTTGATTTGTTCCTCTGAAACATTTATTTTTTTTAACAATTTTCCACGTTCATGAGCATATGCATTTTTCCAAAAATTAACTGCGTCAAATGTTTGGATTTTGACCATTAGTCTAATCTCTATCTATAAACTCTGAAGCCTCTGGTGGATCTGGTGGAAGACCCTTACGTTTTCTAATCTCTTGTGTAAGTGTGGCAGCAATAGATTTTGGTACTTGTGTCCATGCTTTGAAATGTGTATTCCACATTGCTTTACCTGCAGTCTGCCCTCTCATTTTTTCAGATATATCAAACGTCTCAACTGCAGGTACCTCGCCTATTACAATGCTGGTTGCACCTTTTTGTTGCATATCAAGTACTTTACCACGTTTTCCCTGTAACACCGTTGATACATTACCGATTAGATCTGTTGGGACACGAACTTCTATCGCTAACATTGGTTCTAATATCATTGGTGATGATGACAAAAATGCTGCCAAACACGCCCTTCTTGATGCAGGACCAAGCTGAGAAAGCCCTCTATGTGCAGTATCCTCATGTGGAACAAAATGAGTAAATGTAAACTTGCAATCTCTAACTTGTTCTTTTGTTAGACCTCCCTCTCTCATAACTTCATCAAAACCAGACAAAAGTGAATCAGTTGACTCGTCAATGAATTGTACACCTTTTGTGCCATTGATCATAACATTTCCACGAGAATCAAATTTCATTACTTTTTTTGCAACATCTGGCTCCCATCCATGATCACGAAGAATTTGGGCTGTCTCTTTTTTGTCTTTCATCTCACTCAATGTTCCGTTTCTACACATCTCGGCAATTTCTGGCTCCAATGGTTCAACTCTCATGAATATTTTGTTATGACGATTTGGTGATTTTGCCATGACTGGTTCACAGCCACTAGTTATAGTCTCTCTGTAGTTAATTAGCGGTTCAGATGTAACAATCTCAACTTTGGCATCTCTAATCAGATTTACTGCAACATCAAGATGCAATACACCCATTCCAGCCATTATTGTTTCACCACTTTCTTCATCAATTTTGATTACAAGGTTTGGATCTTCTATTGTAAGTTTACGTAACGTCTCAACAAGTTTTGGAAGATCTTTTGGGTGTTTTGGTTCAATTGCCATCTGCACTACTGGTTCAGAAACATACTTTGATGCCTCAAAGACTGCAGTATCTTTTATACTAGAAATTGTTTGTCCTGCACGGGCTTCTGTTAGTCCTAGTAATGCTGGAATATTTCCAGCAGAAAGTTGACCTACTTGTTCTCTTACATTTGACATGAAAAAATTAACTGATTGGACTCTTCCTTCACGTTTTGAATCAATAATGTTAATTGTCTGCCCATCTTTTATTGTTCCTGAAAACAGTCTACCTATTGCTACAGGTCCAGCTGCAGGATCAATTGTCATATTAACAATCATCATTACAGTTGGTCCATTATCATCACAATTTAGGATGGATTTTCCAATATCTGAATCTAAATCACCTTTCCAAATTTTTGGGACCCTATACTTTTGAGCAACATGTGGTGGTGGATGATGTTTTACAACCGTTCCTAAAACAGCGTCAGCAAGTGGTGCTTTTTCAACTAAATCTTCAACTTTACCAGAATCTGAATATGCATCAATCACGTCCTTAAAGGTAACACCATTTTTCTGCATTACATCAATATTGATTGCCCACTTATCTTTGGCAGATCCAAAAGTCACACTTCCATCCTGAATTGATACTTTCCATTTTTCTCTGTACTCGTCTTCAGCATACGTATCGATTAATTGATTAAAATTGGCAACAACACTTGCAAGTGTTTCTTGCATCTTTTCAGGCGTTAATCTTAGTTCTTTTATGAGCCTGTCAATTTTATTAATATATAGAACAGGTCTGACCCTTTCTTCAAGAGACATTCTAGTAACAGTTTCAGTCTGAGTCATTATTCCTTCAACCGCATCACAGACTACAACAGCGCCATCTATTGCCCTAAGACTTCTAATCACACGACCAGAAAAATCGACATGACCAGGTGTATCAATCATATTGATGACATAATCATTTTCATCCTTCTGATAATGTAATGTAACATTTGCTTGAACAATTGTAATTCCTCTTTCTTGTTCAGCCTTCATTGAATCCATTGCAAGTGCAGAGCCAGCAGATGCTGGTGAGATTATTCCAGAATGAGCTAAAAGACTATCACTCATGGTAGTTTTACCATGATCAACATGAGCTATGACACCAAAATTTCTGATCTTATTTTTGTCACTAATAATTTTCATCACTTGCTCAGTGGATTTGTATTTAGTAATATGGCGATAATCCTAGGTGAACATGTATTAAACCTTGTGAGAAATTTCGATCATCAATATCAGAATTCTAGATATCGATTTCACTCTTCACTAGAATCTCTTTTGTAAGTTGAAGATAAGCTTCAGGATCTAATTCTTTAGCGAATCCTTTATCGGTATTTATCAAATAGATCGAATGAATGTGTGCGTTTTGTATGTCATCAAATTCAATTTTGGGACTCTTGTAAAATCTATCACATAGATTCTTCAATCGCACTACATCATCATTTTTTCTTGCACGTGGTGGCAAAAGAAATAGTTCTGATATGGGTAATACATTAACTACAGGTGTTGCAAGAGAAAATTTTCCACAGTGTTGACTATATCGAGCAATTTTGCTGACAATTCTTGCGGCATAATAATCAACAGTATCTAAGGCATGTTCTGGTGGTGTAAATCCAGTTTCAATCTCAACTATAGTATCTCCATCACCTTTGGTTCCATAAAGATCACATCTTAATACTTTGGATACTGGTTTTTCAACATCGACAAAATACCCATGAGTAATTAATTCAGATGCGCAGATTAATTCTAATACTGAATGGTTAATTTTGACCAAGTTTTCCTTATACATCTCAATTAATCGCTGACGAACAAAATTGAGTTTAGGCACATCATCTTTGTCTAGACGCTCTGAAAGAAGCTCAGATATCGCGTAAACATCGTCCTGAAATTTTTCAACATCCAAGATTAATACTGATACAACGATGGGTATTATGAAGCTTAACTATGTATATTATATAAAAGAAAAAACGATGACAGTTTAGATTCTAGGTGTGAAGCTAAGTCTGCCTTTTGCAGATAGTATTACAATTGAGGTTATTGCAACAACTAAAACCAGTGATGCGATTGTACCAAATTCTGGTACGACGGCACCTCCAGCAATCTCAACTTCAACAGTTGACTTGTTGATTGCAGCAGAGCCTTGCTGTGCACTAATTGAATAGACACCATCTTGCTTCCACATTGGTCCACCAACTCCTATTGTTGAAGTAAACGAACCATCAGAATCAGGGTTTAATTGATCAATGGAAACGATATTACCATTTGGTGCAATGACCTTGATTATTACTGGATCACCAGATGAAGCTTGACCCGTAATGGTGATTGTTGTCGAGCCCTCAATAGCATCTGCTTCAATTTCCAAAGCGCCAGATGCTGCCGGAGCATATGCTATTGCTGCCACTAGCATTAGGCTTGCGAAAATTGGTAATGTGTTTTTGTATTTGAGACTCACTGGTAGAAGTACCGAAGTTTATGTATATAAACAATCTGATTGATTGTTCCAACATAGATTATTGATTTTCTTTTTGAAATATTCGAATTGCTTCCAAATGTGAACAGTTTGCTTTTAGTCCTTTACCATGATGGAATTTATAGAAATTTTTGAACCCCTGACATTCGCAATTATCTAAAGTTACAAAATATGATTTTGTGTGGTCAGTAGATGATTTTACTTGATACAAATCTTCTTTAATTTTAACAACAGAATTAGATTCAACAAGTTTCCTTGCTTTTCGCAATGTATTATAACTCAAATTATCCAGTCCAAACAGCATAACCTCCCTCAAGGTTAACTGCTGAAAATCCTGCTTTTACTAATTCATCTGCAGCAATGTTTCCACGATAGCCAGATGCGCAATAAACACAGATTTTCTTCTCTCTTAATTCTTCAATCTGTCCCTTTTTTGCATTTCTGATGAGTAGGCCTAATGGCATATTTTGTGAATTTTCAATAAAACCATTTGATACCTCATCTGATTCACGAACATCAATTATTACATATTGGTCGAATTCTTGTTTCAACTGATCACCAGAAATCTTTTCTACCATAGGTTGTTAATATGGTATTAACATATATTTTTTGTTAGATTATTAAATATGATGAAAGACAAAGACATCCAAAAGTTAGTTAAAGAAAATAGTACCAAATTTCATCTGTTAATTTCTGGTAAAATTTTTAAAATCGATGAAATTAAAGTTTTCCAAAATGAAAATCCTGTTACAGAGCCAACCATAAGAGGTGGTGTTTATGTTAGTGACATAAAAGAGATGAAAGTTCAAGCAACTGTTTTTGATACAAGTATCACAAAATATCTTGCAAACGCAATGCTTGGACCAAATAAAACATTTCTTGATATATTGATTGAGTCTGAAATAAACAATGAATCAAAGATTTCACTTGTTACAAATCTGACAAATACCATGCAAAACTCTTCGAAAATTGTATTGTATCTTATACTAAAAGATATTATAATAAAATCAGATTAATTTATAGAATTTATCATATTCGCCTTTAAGTTTTTTATCAGAAAGTACTTCATATGCCTTGTTAATATCTGTCATTTTTTCTGCAGTTGAATCATTATTTCTATCTGGATGATATTGTTTGGCAAGTTTTCTATATTGATTTTTGATGTCTATGCTTGATGCAGTATTAGTTAAACCTAAAATTGAATAATAGTCTGGAAGTGATTTATTATTATACATCTCACGCAGTTCATTAGCGTTGATAGTTGATTTTCGTGAGCCAAAAACATCCTCTTCTGCCCAGTCGGAATGATATTTTTCGTAGTCACGATCTTTTTTTGATGCGAGATCTGCAGCATCATATTTGGTTTTTTTTCGCAAAATTATGTTTCGTGCCAAATATACAAAAATTCCTGCCACGGCTATACTTGCTATTACAAACGTTAGAATAAGATCTTCCTGACTTATGTAATACTCATCAACCACAGATGGCGGGTTAACTTTAGGTCCTGAATCATAAAAAAATTCTTTAGTTTCAATAATTTTCCCAGATTCTAAAACCACATCATAATTGCCGCTTACTTCCCAATTAGAAATTCCAGCAATGACTAATGTTGAAAATTCACCTTTTTCATCAAGTGAGAGTTTTTCAGTCCATACCGTGTTTCCATTTGAATCTTTAATTGATATGAACACAGAGTTTTGTGGATTTAGTGGAGCAGTTCCCCATATTGAGATTATATCAGATTTTTCAAAAAACGTATTATCAATATTGATACTAGAATTTTCTGCAAATGAATTACCAACTAGTAGAAAGATACAAGAAAAAAGTATAACTGCTAAAAACTGATTTTGCATGTTAACATGTAACAAACCTGAAAATATAATATAATCTGAGGTTTTTTACTCGTAATTACACATGGATTAAAAAACAAACGGAAAAAAGACAGTAATTTGTTAATTAATTTTCACTGTTTTTTGCTAATATCAGAGTCTTGAAGCAAAAACATGACAATTGGTTACTGCGTAAAATGCAGAGACAAAAGAGAGATGCAAGGTACCTCGGCAATTACCATGAAAAATGGTAAACCAGCAGTAAAAGGTACTTGTCCATCTTGCAGCACATCGATGTTCAGAATAGGCAAAGCTTAATCAGAACATCAGATAACTTTTTTCAAGTATTCTTCTACTAGTAGTTCCATTCATTAGTTATATTATTCCATAAATTCCTATATGGTTTTGGATCTTTTTCAATCTCGCCTATAATTCTATTTTCAACAACAAAAAAGAAATTTTCCATTGCATCAACACCGCCATCATTGAATAACTCCTGGCCAATTTCCTTAAGCCGTTGTTTTTTTGATTCAGTCTCGTCTGAATCTGGGTTCTGCAGGCAGAATGTTAGAATATCAATCATTTCTTCTTCTAATAAAAAATCCATGTTATCTACACATTATTTGGGTTCAATTTATCATGAATTTGAGCCAAAATTAACTTGGCTCTCTCTTTATTCTCAAATGATTCAGTTTTTGCATCAAGAATTGTGTCAATCTCATAACTTTTATCAACTAAAATATCTGCAACATGTTCATCAAGTGTTCCATTTCCAACTAAATAATATGCAAACACAGTATTTTTTTGTCCGATTCTATGAAGTCGATCTTCTGCTTGTCTATGTATTGCTGGACTCCAATCAAGTTCAGCAAAAATCACATAGCTAGCTGTTGTTAAATTAATTCCAACATTTCCAGCACGTAACCCTGCAACCATTAATTTGGTTTCACCATTTTGAAACCGTGTAATTTCAGCATCCCGGCGTTTATCACTCTGACCACCTATTATTGATGCCGGATTATATTTTGATAAACTTTGGTGTAGTAAGTCATGTATTGCTCGATGATGGCAAAAAACAACAACACTTTCTTCAATGTCCATAATATCATTTACAAAATTTATCACATGTGGTAATTTTGCAAGACCTGCAGCTTGTCGTTCACTCTCTATTGCACGATGATATGATGCTGATTTATCAAATGCGGTTTGTGCATATTTTTGCTCTTCTTCAAGTTTTTTCCAAATCTTGTCTAGTTCGGCTCTATAGAATTTTTCGTCAGATGCAATCACTTCAGGATATCTCACTTTATCCTTTAATTCTTTTAGTACATCAGATTTTTTTCTTCGTAGCATTACGTGTTTAGTTAATTGATTACGTAAACTATCTCTTTTATTTTCTAGAACTATTGCTTTACCTTTTTCATTTACATAACAAAAATACTCGCAAAATTCCTTATAACTACCCAATAAACCAGGTTTTAGAATATCTACAATTGGCCAAATTTCTGAACCTCTATTATAAATCGGTGTGCCTGACAACCCAACACGGAATTTAACTCCGTCTTTTGCAGCTAATTTTTTTACTGCCGCATATTTTTGCGTTGTTTTTGAACGTAGGTGTTGAACTTCATCACAGACGACTGTTTTTATGTTCAATTTTAATAAATCGGGTAATCTTTTGTGAAGTAATTCATAATTTATTATGTAAAAATCACTTTCGTCTATGTCATTTTGTTTCCCATTCCGGATCATTACAGAGCTAGGATGTTTGTTTTCCATTATTTTTCCATTCCTGCTTTTCTTTTTAAGAAATTTCTCAATCTCCCTTTGCCAATTAGTGAGAGTGACTAACGGTGCGATAACTAATGCTGGAAATGCATTTTTTTCCTTTGATAGATATGCCAGAGTTTGAACAGTTTTTCCAAGGCCCATTTCATCTGCTAATAATGCATTTCCAGAAGATTTCATTAGAAAATCAAGACCCTCTCGCTGAAAATCAAGTAATTCTCCACGAAATTGTTTACTAGGAATTGCTTGAGAAAGCTTTTCGATTTTTGGGGTTCTTGGTTTTTTAATTATTAGTGGTATGATTTTTCGCTTCCATACGGATTTTGAAAGAATGTTGAATGGGTATCTGTCATCAATCATTTTTAATTTTTTTATATTCTCATCATTGTCAGAAACTATAACTTCATCAGGTTTATCACCATACCATCCACGTGGAATTAGTTTTGAGACCATGTTTACAGCACGAACACCAGAAATTTTCCAGCACCATGTCCCTGAATATCGATCTAATACAAATTCGAGTGTTCCAAAGTTTGTCATATCATATATCCTGATTTTTAGCTACTGTGTTTCTCGAGTTTATGAATCTTGGGGTTAAAAATGTCCTAAACTGTGCTATCATCAAGTACTTTTAAACAACACTCAATGGTCTGATCGAGTGTAACTGCCTCAAGAATTGACTGTAATTCATTTGGAGTTGATGAGCCTAATGCACATAACGAGTACACATATTCTAGTGTCGGAGTATCGGTTTTCAGGTAATACTGCTCTAACATCAAATCCAATTGCTCTGACGAAACAATTTGTGGTGAAGCCATTCGTATGATCTTATTTTTCCATGATTCAACCAAATTATACCAATCTTTTAGTGTGATTGTTTGATCAATGTCATCAATCAATTCTACTTGAGCCTGAAGATACATTTTACCAGACGAACCAGATTCATAATGAAGATCGTCGATCTTTTCTTTCCCTTGAGATGAATGTGGATCGTAATCATTGGGTTTGGATAAACTTGGCGGAATGGTCTGAATAATTCGGAATCTCCTATGACCTTTAGTATTTATCAATAAATTACCACTGGTAGAATCAATATCCTTACAATCAATAATTTTTGCAAGTGTACCGATACTATATGGTGCCTGCCAACCCTCAATAATTTTTGTTGAATCAATTAAACAGACACCAAATTCCTTATCAGATAACATACAGTCATCTATCATCTGCTTATATCGCGGCTCAAAAATTTGTAGTGGTAATTCTTGATGGGGAAACAATACAAGATCTAAAGGAAATATTGGAATTGTTCTAATTTTACTCACTACATCACTATTTTATCATCATATAAAATTCAAATCAACCAATCCAAAAATATTTTAAAAATGAGAATGTGGTATACTTTATGGAAGAGGAAGTAAAAGATCTCATAGTTTTGGGTGCAATAAACAATGGTGCTAAATATTTCAATAAGATCTCCAAAGTGACAAAAATTAAACCGAAAGATCTCAACAGTATTTTAGAAAAACTTGAAAATCGTGGATTCATTAATGCACATGAAAAAAAAGGCTGGTTAGGAAAGAAAATTGAATTAAATGTAACAGAAAAAGGAAATAGAGAAATTGAAGAACGAGTTCATGAGTTACAAGGAAAATGGGAGGATATGAGAAATGCCTATGAATCTGGTGACAAACAAAAATTACAACAAATTATGAAAAATGAAAAATCATTTCTTCCTACAATGATGTTTTTTGGAATTATTGATATTATGATGTTTAGCATGATGTTTAGCATGATGGGTATGGCAATGTCAAGTTACATACCAGCTGAAGATATGTCACAGTTTGATGATGGTGCAACAGGTGATGGTCTAGGTGATTCTGGAATGGATGATGGTGGATTTGATATAGACATAGGATTTTAAAGATTGATGTATACATCGTTTGATAATATTGGATTGGTGAAAGTACTTGAGTTTCTAAAATCTCATAAATCAGAATACCTATCTGGTGAAGATTTGAGTGATGTTCTAAAAATTAGTAGAGTTGCAGTGTGGAAACATATCAAAAAAATTCGTAGACTTGGATATACAGTAGAATCAAAGCAAAAACGTGGATATAGATTTGTGAAAACAACAGATCAGTTACTGCCATGGGAAATCTTACCTGGACTTAAATCAAAATACATTGGAAAGCGTATCTATTATTTTGAGGAAATTGATTCAACACAAAATTTTGCATTACAGATGGCGCAAAACAAAAAAGAAAATGGTGCTATAATAATTGCGAAAAAACAGACAGATGGAAAAGGACGATTAAAGAGGAAGTGGATTTCGCCTAAAGGTGGAATCTGGTTTTCAATCATATTACACCCAAAATTTACAATTGAAGAATCTATGTTACTCCCAATAGTAGCATCAGTAGCATTATCAAGCGCAATTGAAAAAAGTTTGAAAATAAAAACTAGTGTAAAGTGGCCAAATGATATAACAGTTGGTGGGAAAAAAGTTGCAGGCATGCTTATCGATTCATCATTTCAATCAAATTCAATTGAAAACATAATTCTTGGAATTGGTATAAATTTTAAGATCAATACAAAAGAATTGGAAAAAAAAATATCGAGGAAACCAAATTTTTACGGTGTTGGAACACTGTTAAAACAATTGCAAGATGGAAATCCAACACAATTAATGAATGATTTCATACATGAATTAGAAAAAAACATTGGTAAATTAGAGAATGGAAAAAAATCAGAAATTATTAAAGATTGGACAAAAAACTCAGAGACTGTTAATAAAAAAGTGACTGTAAATACGGCAAATGGGAAAATCTCGGGGATTGCTCAAAAAATTAATAGTGATGGAACATTACAAATCAAAACAAAATATGGTTCACAGAGAATTTTTGTGGGTGACGTTACTGTCAATTAGCATAAGACACTATCTTTTTTGGCATATTTCAGACTAAATCGATAACAATAGTAAATTTTACGAGAAAAATTTGTAGATAGGCTTAATTTGGATTTTTTTTCAATTTTTCTAATGAAAAGAATTAGTGTGTTAAGTATTACAATGTTTACTTTTTTGGCATCTGTAATACTTTTTGCATCTATGGACATGGTATTTGCAGATGAGAAGACTGACCTTAGAACTTTATACAATAAAGCAAATGAACATTTAGCAAATGGTGAACTACGTGAAGCAATTAACACGTATGATGAAATTTTGGAAATCTCACCTGATAATATCGATGCAACGTTGATGAAAGGTGTAGCACTAAGTAATATAGAACAGCATAAACAATCAATGAAAGAATTCTATAAAGTTTTAGTAAAAAAACCAGAAAATGTTTTAGCATTAGTTGGTATGGGCGTAGGGTTTGGAAATTTTGGCGAGTATAAAGAAGCGCAAACATATTTTGACGACGCATATAATATATCACCAGACAATCATGTGATTCTAAATTACAAAAATTTTGCAGAAACTGTAGTAAAAAAATATCCATATAATGAAGTGGAGAAACCAGAATTTTTTACAGTTCAAATAATTGATGAAGTTCCGTTATGGGTAAAAAATACTGCTGGGTGGTGG
>CAZBHD010000092.1:0-4015 GCA_964491985.1 uncultured Candidatus Nitrosopelagicus sp.
TTACAAATCAAGGTCGTAAAGGTGGCAGCCCATGTGCAGCAGCAATTGTAAATGCACTATACAAATTACTAAGATAGGAAATTAGATTCTTGAATTTTTAATTATATTCGATGCAAACTTTGCACTATCAAAATAAAGATGACAATATGATGCAAGTACATTATATTCTGATAAAGCATCTTTTTTCGAAGAAATTCCCTCACCGATCTTAAGATCATAAAGAAATTTTGCATCTTTTGGAATATTACTTATCTTTGAATAATGAAATTCATGCGCATTGAAATTTCTTGGGGAAGATATTAAACAGTTAGAAATAATTCTACCTTGAGTGTAATTTAATGTCATTTTTTTAGTCATCTCAGTTTCAGCATCAAACAGACCTACCATACTGTATTTCTGATTATTATGCTTGATTGATTTTGTAAGATACATTAATCCACCACATTCAGCATAAATTGGAGTTCCATTTTCAGCAGCCTGTTTGATAGATTTTTTCATTGAAAAATTCTGACTGAGTTTTTTACCTAAAATTTCAGGAAACCCACCACCAATGTAGATAGATTCACACTTGGGAATTTTCTTGTCTGAAATTGGGCTAAAGAATTTGATTTTTGCACCTTCACGTCTTAGTGCGTCTATATTATCACGATAATAAAAATTGAATGAACTATCCAGTGCGATTGCAATTGAGATATTTGATTTTTTTATCTTCTGTGGTTTAGTTTTTGATATATGTTCTACATTTTTACAAATTTTCACTAGTTTTTCAAAATCAAGATAGTCTGAAATTTGTTGTGAAACCTGTTTGATTTTTCTCTGGAGTAGTTTTTGTTCTACAACTGGAATTAATCCTAGATGCCTTGACTCTAAAACATTCTCAGTGTTTTTAGGAACTACACCTATTATCGGAATTTTTAGATTCTCTAATGCGGAACGACATAATATTTCGTGTTTTTTACTACCAATTTTATTTAAAATAATGCCTGAAATCCTTGAGTTTCTATGAAATTTGGTAAATCCTAGTGCGGTTGCGGCAATTGATCTTGATGTTTTGCTTGCATCTAAAACCAAAATTACCGGAGATTTCAATAGTGTAGCAACATGATGAGTGCTTGCATGATTTGTTTTTCCACCAAACCCATCATAATATCCCATGACGCCCTCGATAATTGAAATATCACTGGTTGAACTGTTAACAAAACTTTTCATAAGTTCGTTTTTTCCCATTAACCAAACGTCAAGATTTTTTGTTTCATTGTTTGAGATGGAGCTAAGATAGCTAGGATCTATGTAATCTGGTCCAACTTTGAATGGTTGAATTGTGTGCCCTCTTTTTTTCAAGCCGTAAATAATGGCACACGTTATTGATGTCTTTCCGACACCACTTGTAGATCCAGAAATAACTAATCTCGGTATAGTCAATTTAATTACTTGCTCAGTTTTTTATTTAAATGGATTCAATTATGACAGAAGATGGACTTGTAATTGTGTATACGGGTGGTGGAAAAGGAAAAACCACTGCTGCGCTTGGAATGGCACTAAGAGCGGTTGGTTATGGGCATAAGGTGTGTATGATACAATTTATCAAAGGTTCATGGCACTACGGAGAAATGGATTCATCAAAAAGACTTGTGCCAGAATTTGAACTTATAGCAGCTGGTAAAGGATTTGTAGGAATTTTAGATGATACAAGTCCAAAGGAAGAACATGAAAAATACGCAGAGGAGGCTATAAAGATCTGTACAGAAAAAATCCTATCATTAAAATATGATCTAATCATCTTAGACGAGATTAACTATGCCGTGAATCTTGGTTTAATCAGCACAAAAGATGTAGTAGAACTAATAAAATTAAAGCCAAAAAAATTAGATTTAGTTTTAACAGGAAACCATGCAAAAGAAGAGATTGTTGAATTAGCTGATCTAGTGACGGAGATGAAGGAGATTAAACATCCATTCAAATCTGGAATTAAAGCAAAAAAAGGGATTGATTTCTAAACACCACCGTTAAATTAGCTAAAAAATCATTGAACACATGACTACAGAAACGCAAGAATTACCTGAAGTTGGTGAGATTGTTATTGCTACAGTTAAAAAAACTGGTGATCATGGTGCATACGTTTCTCTAGATGAGTATGATAATATTCAGGGATTCTTGCATATATCAGAAATTGCTCCTGGCTGGGTAAGAAAAGTCACAAAATTTGTCAAGGAAGGTGATAAGAAGGTTCTGCTTGTAAAAAAAATTCAAGAGGACAGAGCAGAAATTGATCTTTCTTTAAAACAGATCTCAAAAGAACAGAGAAAAAAGAAATTATTGGATGTTAAACGATTCGAAAAGGAACAAAGTATTTTAAAAAATATTCAAGATAAGGCGAAACTTTCTTCAGAGGAAGTTGATGAGTTAGAAGAAAAATTATTATCAAAATACAAATCAGTATATGATGCAATTATTGATATTGCGACAAAAAACATAAGTGTGATAGATGATTTGAAAATACCAAAAAAAATCACAGATGAGATTGAAGAGCTGAGTAAAAAAATTAACCTTCCAACAGTTGAGATTAGAGGAATATTAGAAATGACTAGTAGAAAACCAGATGGTATAGAAATCATAAAAAAGATGTTATTAGACGCAATAAAGGAAAGCCAGAATGAAAAAATTGAGATATCATATTTGGGAGCACCAAGATATCGATTAAGTATAATCGCTCAAGATTTTAAAACAGCTGAAAAAACTCTAAAGCCAATTGTAGAGCAAATTGAAAAAAATGTATCAAAACTTGATGGAACATTCAAATTTTCTAGAGAAGAATCCAAAAAGACTGGTGAGGGATAATATGCACTTCCAGTTAAGAAAATGCCCTAAATGTAAGAAATATTCGTTAAAAGAGTCCTGTAGTATATGCAAAGAAAAAACTTTTAGTGTTCATCCAGCAAAATTTTCTCCTGATGATAAGTATATGAGATACAGAATTCTGAACAAAAATAATTAGACCGTTTTCTTATGGTATAAACTCATGATTAACTTTGTAAATCACTACTGAGTGGAGAATCCCATTATCCTGTTCAGAGAAATTAGGGGATGCATAAACTAGTGTAAATGGTCCGTCAGGATCATGGAATTTTATATCTTGTACATAAAGGGGAACAAGACCTTGACGATAAGTCTGATATTGCTGCATGGTATTGACGTCTAAATATGTAATTACGGAAAATGGCATTAGATTACCGATTAGTGTGTTCTTCATGAGATTTTCAGTAGGTGCAATACCATCGACATAATATCGAAGTGGATTTTCTCCTGCAATTCGAACAAACCATGGTATTTTGGTCTCATCGGCACCACCGTGTAGCTCATAGAGTGGAATACTATCTGTTTCATATCTTTGCCCTGCAAAGAAAACCACAATATAGTCAGCATCCAATCCTGACGTTTCTAGGCTTGGTATCTGATATCGTGGATTTTTGCATGGTGCAGTTAAATCTGGTTGCTCGTTATCGGTTAGAAAAACCCATGTTCCTGGTTTGTTAGTAATTTTGGAAACTTGAAGACATTCTTCGGGGTCAGTAAAAATCTCCGTATTATACTCGTATGAAATTCTGTCCATATCATCTGGTAGAATTGCAAAATGTTGTGAAACATCTATGTCAGTACCAGAATGTATAATTGCCCAAGCATCATTTGGTGGTGACATCAAAGTTCTTGCAATTTTTTCTATCTGTGCTGTACCAAATGTTGCATTATCTACAAGCGTTGTTCGATCACTAAGTGTTGTAATCCAATATCCATAATCCCACCATGAAAAAATTACAGAGTCAGGTGAAGTGTTCTCTTTTAACCAAGATGTTGCATCTAACCAATCACTACTAGAAAATTTAAAAAATGTTGCACCGTTCAAGATTGCTGGAGTTTGTTTCCCATATGTCATCCAGTTTGTTTCTTCTGGTAAAATCATAGGTACGATAAACAACCCGACAATAATTACACAAAAAATAATTTTGATCGGAACATT
>CAZBHD010000093.1:0-5320 GCA_964491985.1 uncultured Candidatus Nitrosopelagicus sp.
ACAATGTATGATGCAAATCCAATAAATGCTGTCAAAAGCCATATTGCATTACCAAAGAATGACATGTGAAGTACTTTGGAATATTCTTGTTTCTTGATTAGTAGTCTATCAAGGAATTGTGTTGCAATGAGAACTCCAATTAATGCGGGAAGTCGAAATAGAATTTCATCAGTGAACAGATAATTGAATTCTATAAGAACAAAAAGTAATGATACAATAGTAAGTGCAAGAAAGAATGAGAGAAAGGAAGATGACGGACTTAGTAATGTAAGTGAGTAACGATTATGAATATTGGTTATATGATCTTGTTGCTCAGACATATGAATCAGGGTATGAATAATTTATCAATTGCCCAAGAAACTATAATTAGACTAATTGGAACTACAACCACAATCTTAGGTGACACTTTAACTCCTTTTGTCTCATCTTCAAAAAATCTCAAAAGACCCGCACTAGATGCAGGTAATGGATTACTTTTTTTCTCAGCCATTAAATCAAACACTAGAAATTTAGCATAAAAACTTTTGGCTAGTTTTTCATTTTCTTGATTATTTCTACTAGTGACGTAATAGATCGTAACATTGATTCCTGCTTTTCATGGTTAGATTCTTCTGATAACTCATCTGTTAATTTTTCAAGTTTTTTCTCCAATTTTACCAATGGGCTAGAATCATCTTTTGATCTTTTATCTGGTTTTTCAATATCATTATTTTTGTCTGGTTCTTTACCACAGCTTACACATAATGCATTTCCATCTTTTATCACACGTACTCCCTTGCAATATGGACATGGTTCACTTAACAACGTAGCCCCACTCAAAAGCATTTCAGCTGCTTTTTTGGTAAGTTCATCAGACATACTTCTACGTATCTTGATAGTTAAAAAATCGTATTCCATTATTTCATTAAGGCTTAATAGTATGTGTAAACAAATGATTTCGAACTAATGGCGGTAATTTGTAATACTTGTGGACTTCCTGATGATTTATGTGCTTGTGTTGATTTAAACAAAGATAGTAATCATATAATCATTAGATTAGAAACTAGGCGTTTTAAAAAAAAGGGTACTATGATTGATGGTCTTGATCCAAAAATCAACAATCTTGAAAGTATAGCAAAAGAGTTGAAAAGCAAGTATGCATGTGGCGGAACTGCAAAGGAAGGCTACATATTTTTACAAGGTGATCATCGTGACACAATAAAAGAAACTCTTGTTGGACTTGGTTTTGCTGAGGGCGTAATAGAGCTTCATTAGAATCATCGTGTCTAATCTAAATAACATATTACACGGTATTGGTATCCCATTATCAGCTTTAACCTCAGTAATTTTTGGAATGATGATATTATCATTTCCATTAGGAACTTATGCATTTTTTAATTCTAATATTGGAGATGATATTGATTATAATTTTCCACAAGACAAATTTGATATTTTTATTGCAGGTCTTCACTTAGGAATCCCATTTGAATTTGAAATTGGAGATATGTTCATAGTGATTTGGAGCATTTTTGTTATATTGTTTGTTATAACCTTCCTAGGACCGAAAACTAATTTCTTAAAATCCATTAGTCGTCTTTTAAATAGAGAGAAAGATGATCCCGATGGAAACTACCTTGTTAATATAATAAAATGGTTCTCTATCATAGTTGTAATATCTGCAATCATTAATTTTATTCAAGAAAGTTTTGGAGTTGTTACCAGTCCTCCGGAATCTATGAACGATCTTACTATGTTTTTAGCCATAACAATTTCACCAATAACAGAAGAAATTGGATTTAGGGTAATGCTAATCGGAATCCCACTTTTTTTAATATTTACACATAAATCATCTTTCAAGTTTTTTTTCAGTACACTCTGGCACCCATACAAGAATCTGCATATAATGCAACACAAACGTGTAATTGGAATAATTATTGCAGTTGGATTATTTTTTGGGTTAGCACATATTATTTCTGGCGAACCTTGGAGTGACGGAAAATTTGCGCAAGCAACAATTAGTGGAATAATTATCGGATGGGTTTACTATAGATACGGATTAATCTCTGCCATACTCGTTCATTGGGCAACAAATTATTTTATTTATTCATACCTATTTTTTATTTCAGATTTGAATCAGATTTCCATTCAAAATGCTATATCACACTCAATGATTGGAACACTTGAAATCATTCTTGTTGTTACAGGCGTTATATCAATCGCTATGATTGTAATAAATTACTTTAATTCGAAAAACCAGAAAAAACTAAGCATTAACTAAATGTCAGTCAAAAATTTCTTTAATTTTATTGCAAAATATTGGTTTGATATTTTGCTTAGTTAGGTAACCTACATCCACAATATTATCAACATCTATCATAATCCTGTGAATTAGAGCCAATGAATATTTCATTTTAGCCTTCCTAATTGATTCGAACTGGAATTTGTAACTTCCTTCATCATATCTTGTCATAATATTTGGTGTGGGTGCTCTGACTAAGGCATTTGTCCCATCAAAATATCTTGATGGAACAATTATTGCATATTTTCTATTTTGATATAATCTGAGTAGATTACCTAAATCTTCTGGATATATCAGTGGGATATCCTGTGGTAGCACAATAGAACATGAATACTTGTGTTCAACTAGAAATTCATTCGCTAGCATAACTGCATTGTTAACTCCAGATTCCATCTCATCCATAATTTCTATACAGCCAAATTTCTTTCCTATGGAAAACGCCGATTCATCTTTTGAAACCAGTAAAATGTCATTGATTAATTTTGTTTCTGACACCACTTGCAATATCTCTTTTAACATTATTTCACATAATTGTGTAGCCTTGGTTTCTGATAGATTTAATCTAGATTTGGCTTTAGAAAAAGATTTGACTGGAATAATAACTGCAGTTTTCAAATTACTGTTTAACTTGTTTTAAAATATATGCTGCAAGTGCGTCTTCAGCTAGTTTATTTTGCATTTTGATCTTCGTATCAAATACTTTTAGATCTAGACTTTGAATTTTTGATGTTAATGCTTTGTCTTTTGAATCAATAACTATCTTTGAACATACATCTGCATACATTTGTGCAATACCAAACGCACTAACCTCAATTCCTGCAGCTTTCATATATTCGGCAGCAGGACCGTTGAATGCTTTATCACCAATTATAGGGCTAATTGCCACAACCTTTTTTTTATTCTTGCTAAGTTCTTTTCTAATACCTTTAATGTTTATCATTGGTCCAATACTAGTAAGTGGATTACCCGGCGCGATAACTACTAATTCTGCATCTTGTATTGCACTAACTGCTGATGGTAGAGGTCTTGCTTTATCAGCGCCAATGTACTCAATCCCCTCTATTGGTCCTTTCCCTCTATGCTTAACCCAAAACTCTTGTAGATGGAGACTTTCACCGTTTGATGTTATTCGTGTTTCTAGTATGTTATCTGTGATTGGAAACACTTTGGTTTCAATTGCAAATCTCTCACACATCCATTTTGTAATGTCTGACAGGTTTTTTCCATTTTTTAACATGTTTGTTCTAATTAAATGAGTGGCAGCATCCCTATCACCGATTCTAAACCAATTTTCCTGCCCAAGAATTTCCATCTGTCTTAGGAATCCAAAAGTGTCTTTTTTAATTCCCCAACCTTTCTCATAATCTAATAGATCCGACAGACCATAAATTATTGTATCAATATCTGGACAGATATACAATCCATATAACCAGTAATTATCCCCAACATTACTAATCACGGTAACGTTAGATTCATGCGAAGCTATTCCCCTAACTAACTTCACAGAACCCGTGCCACCAGCTAAAATTGTAATCATAAATTATCTAACCGATTTGCTCAGTTCTTAACTACATATTACTTTTTCAGATTAGATAAATATGAAAACAGTTGTTTTATGAATAGATTATTATATCATATTAAGAGAAAAAACTCGTGTTTCGTGTAGCAATTCTAACAATTTCATTAGCCGTAATAATGCTTTGTGGGTTGATAACTCCAGTTGACGCTGCACAAATGACTTTTAGAACATTTTCACAATCAGGAGTTACTGAAGACGCGGAAATCAAATTTCAAAGATCAGTGATAATAAATTATGATGATGGTGGAGAGATAGCTGATCAACTACGAGGTCTAAAAATATCCAAAACATTTTCTGCAGATTCTACTGATCCAGGAGTAAACGAACTTCGTGATAGAATAAACTACTTCTTGAAAAATACTGCAAATAGTGATGCTGCAGTTACTGATGTAAAAATTGATTATGATACAACACTTACCGGTCGTGGATTAAACACATCTATTGATTACAAAATTGTTCTCACATTATCAATTACTAATCATATAATTCGTGACTTTTCAGGTTCCAGTGCAGGATTAATTGACATGGATTGGAGAGGAATTTTTGTTGATGGACCTGTTGTAATTGATATAAGAGGAATAGAAAACGAAATTAATCTTCCAATATCATTTATTGCTAATGCTTCACCTGCACTATATTCAGCTAAACAAGGAACAGATGCAGAAGCAGTGCTAAACACACCACTTATGGCCGCAAGTGCAATAAAGGCACAGCCACTAGGTAACTGGCACTTTCTGTTTGACCCAACAGGCATTAATGTAGATGCTTCACAATTTGGAATGTCAGAGGAGCTTGCAGGATTGGTATGGTCTTCATACACAATGGGTGAAAGCAGTTTGAGAGAAGGAATCCAAACTGAGAAAGAAAAAACAGCAACATTTACCACTGACACAACTTATGATCTTCGAACAATCGAATCTGCTGACGCTGCAAACGTTTTCGTTGCTGGATTTGCAAATGTTGACGTATTATCAAACAGCGAAGTATTTGGTTTTAGTCCAACTGCGCCGGAAGGATTTGCAACCACATCAACTGGTGGATTCCCAATGATGATTATATATGGAATGGCTGGAATGGCAGGTGTTGCAGGTGTTGCAGTGTTCATCATAAGTGAAAATAAACGTAAAAAGGAAATTAAACAAGGAGGCGTTCAGACAGGAATCGATCCTTCACAACTTAGAGCTTCAGGAACAAGTGCAGGTGCTGGTGGTTATCAAACTAATAGAGGTGAATCATATCTCGCTGGTGAGGAATACGCACAGCACAGAAGTGTTTATGATAATCCTCAAGTTGAAGAAAAACCTGCACCAGCAGAAGAGAAGAAAGAATCAAGTCGTGGTTCCATGCCAAAAGGCTGGAAACCAGAATAATAGTGCGTGCTGGCCGTAACCCTCTTTCTGTTTTAGACGATATTTCGCTTTGCAGCCTACCTGAACCAGATGCAGAATTCTATAGTTCTGTTT
>CAZBHD010000094.1:0-3135 GCA_964491985.1 uncultured Candidatus Nitrosopelagicus sp.
AGACATCATAAATAATGAAAATTTATGAAATGCCTTTCAGTTTGTCAACCATTTGCTAATTTAATAATAGAAGGAAAAAAAACTATTGAATTAAGAAAATGGAATACAGAATTTCGTGGTGAGTTTTTAGTTCATTCTCCGCGAAAAATTAGAACTGATGACTGCAAAAGACTTCAGATAAAATCTAATCTAATCACTGGAGCAATAATTGGAAAGGTTAAGCTTGTTGATGTAAAAAAATATGAAAATGAATCAGAATTAAAATTAGATTCAAAGAAACACCTAGCATCAAAATATGCATTAGAAAACAAATATGGTTTCGTTTTAGAAAAACCAAAACAACTTAAAGTTCCAATTCCATATAATGGTCAATTAAATTTTTTTGATTTCAAACCAGAAATGCTAACTACTGATGAAATCAAAATAGATCTTTTTGATGAAGAGCATCGCTACATGTGGATTAACCATCATTAGTACACAAGTGAGAAACGACCGTTTGTATATATAAAGGGGATTTATAAACTCGATAAATGCCAGAGACAAAACCAATAGTTAGTGTAGAAAATGTTGTAGCATCAGCATCAGTTGATCAAAAAATTGATTTGAATGATGTTACAAAAAAATTTCCAGACACAGAATATCATCCAGACCAATTTCCAGGTTTAGTTTTTAGACTAGAAAGTCCTAGAACTGCAACTCTAATCTTTAGAACAGGAAAAATGGTTTGTACTGGAGCAAAATCAGAAGAGATGGCAATAAAGGCTGTTAAAACAGTTGTTCAGAGACTTCGAAAGGGAAAAATAAAAATCAAGAAAGATGCTGTAATAACAGTTCAGAACATTGTAGCAGCAATAAATCTAGGTGGAAAAATTCATCTTGAACAAGCTGCTAGAAAACTACCTAGAAGTATGTATGAACCAGAGCAATTTCCAGGTCTTATTCACAGAATGCTGGATCCAAAAACTGTCATTCTCTTATTCGCATCAGGAAAACTAGTGTGTACTGGAGCAAAAAAAGAGGCTGATGTATATCGTTCTGTTCATAACTTACACGCAACATTAGAAGAAAAAGAATTAATGATCTACGACGCGTAGATTTGTCCATTCTCTTTATTTTTATTACTAAGCATCATCTATTTTTTTCAATTCATCTTCTATCTCTTTTAGTGCTTTGTTTTTTGGATCAATTTCTTTTATCTTTTCGCAGCATTCTTTCACCTGAGCATTTTTTTTTAGATGCAGATAAACACTTGCCTTAATTGATAAGGCATCTATATCATACTCACCTACTTCTAAAGTCTTGTTCATGTATGATAGGGTATTTTTCACATCACCTTTCATGAAATATACTGTTCCTATGATGAACGCCACATCGGGATCATGTTCAAGATTTTTTTCAATGTCATGTCCATATTTAAGAGCCTCATCATACTTTTTTTGTTTAATTAATTTTCTAAGATGCCTTCTTGGGTTGCTTTTGAATAATCCAGTCAAATAGTTTCAGAAATCTATTTAGATGAATTTTCAGACTGTAATTTTTCCCAGTCAGCTAAAAATGCTTTCAAGCCCTTATCTGTTAGTGCATGTCCTAACATCTTACCAAGCACTACAGGTGGTAATGTGACAACATCTGCACCAGTCTTTGCAGCATCAATTACATGTTGTGGATGTCTTACGCTTGCAACAAGAATCTGTGTCTTAAAATCATAATTTAGAAAAATCTGCTTGATTTCTTTGATAAGGTCCATTCCAGTGTGGCCAATATCATCTAACCTGCCAATAAATGGGCTGACATATTTTGCACCTGCTTTTGCTGCCAAAAGTGCTTGATTTGGAGAAAAAACTAAAGTAACGTTAACAGGTATTCCTTGTTCACTCAGACTTTTACATGCTCTCAATCCTTCTCCTGTCATAGGACATTTTACAACTACATGATCACCATACTCCCGAAGTTTTTTTCCTTCTTCCATCATGCCATTGTAATCAGTACTTACCACTTCAAGACTAACATCACCTTTAATAATTCTGGTAATTTCCTCCATTGCTTCATGTGGATCACCACCTTCCTTTGCTAGAAGAGAAGGATTTGTAGTAATTCCATCAAGTAGTCCCATATCATTATATTTTCTAATTTCGTCAAGATTAGCAGTGTCTAGGAATATCTTCATTGCTTTTTACTCCGAACTTCTTTTGCCATATTTGCTATATTAACTGATGTTATCCCATGCTTCTCAAGTAAGTCTGGAATCTCATTATCACGCGCAGATTCACCAAACATATCTTGTGCACCGATTCTTTTTATTGGAACAGGGTAGGCTTCAGAAATTACTTCAGCCACAGCAGAACCAAATCCACCTAGAACATTATGCTCTTCGCACGTTACAAGTGCACCTGTTTCTCTAGCAGCTTTCTCTAAAATTTCTTTGTCAATAGGTTTGACAGTAAAACAATCAATAACCCTACAAGATACTCCTTCTTGTTTTAGTTGTTCTGCTGCATCTAATGCGAGTTTTACTGTAATGCCACATGCTGCTATTGTACAATCAGAACCATCTCTAAGAATTATGCCTTTGCCAATTTCAAAGTCTTGTGATTCATTATGCACAATTGGGACTTTAGAGCGCGCCATTCTCATATAAAATGGTCCATATTGTTGCGCTATAGTCCAAGTAAGTTTTGATACTGCAATAGAATCAGCAGGGATAAGAACTCGCATGTTTGGTATTGCACGCATAATTGCAATATCTTCTAATTGTTGATGAGAGCCACCATCAGCACCAACTGTTAATCCACCATGTGAAACTACTAATTTTACATTAAGACCTTTTTTATCTCCACGTGATGGATATGCAATAGCATTTCTTATTTGATCAACGCATCGTCCAGGAAGGAATATTGCATATGTACTTGCAAATGATGTTTTACCAGAATACGCTAATCCAGCAGCAACAGACACAAGATTTGCTTCTGCAATTCCAACATTAAAGAAACGTTCAGGAAATTTTTTTCCAAAACCTGCAGTCTTTAACGAATCAGTAGTGTCTGCACCTAAAACTACGACATTTTTATCTTGTTCACCTAACTCAACTAAAGATTTGCCATATTCAGTTCTCATATCACCAAAATCATCAGTACT
>CAZBHD010000095.1:0-10855 GCA_964491985.1 uncultured Candidatus Nitrosopelagicus sp.
ATAGGAAAAGCAAGAATAGTAGAGGCATTTTATCAATACTTTCTATTTGGTGATATCAAAGGTGAGATACAACCAAGTCATTTTGAGAGAGTAAAAAAAGCAGTTGAATTTGCAAAAACAATTCTAGACAAGGCTATAGAAAATGATTTTGGTACAGATTGGGTTGAAAAAAATATCCCAAAAATTTTAACCATGTTAGATATTGATTCATTAATTACAATTCCATTATCTATTCCATTAAAAGGTCCAGGTATGTTGGTAACACCTCAGGATTTTGAAAAAGCGGTGCAAAAGATCACAAAAAATTTAGAAAGTGAACTTGATATACTGAATTCAAAAAATCCAATTGAAGGGAAAGAAATTCTACAAGAATTCCGTTTAATTAAAGAAGAAACAAGAAAAAATGAAAACAAGGGATTGGCGCCAGAAACAATTGGTATACAGATTCCAGAATCCACAAATGTGGATGAAACAAAAATCTACGATCAAGATCTAATTAGTAATTTAAAAAATAAATTTCGAGAATGGAAAACTGGTTGGAAAGAACAACATATGATTGAAGGTGAAGAATTTGATGAAGAGGCATATATTGAAAACCATGATAAGCCATTTTTCAGTGATGTAAAAAAAGCAATAAAGTCTAGGATTGTAATACTGTTGGATCATTCATCAAGCATTACAGACCAACAAACAGAATATAAAAAAACTACAATTGGGCTATGTGAGGTTTTAGCATTTCTAAAAGTAAAGTTCTCAGTTTATGCATTTAACACTGTTAATAGGCAAGTGGTTTGCTGGCTTGTTAAACCTGAAGATATGAAGTGGAGTAACTCTTCTGCAAAAAGACTTGCACAGATTTCTGCAAATGGTGGAACTCCATTGGCTGAAGTTTATGATAGAATGTTACCTGTATTAGCATCAAAGAAACCTGATATCTTTCTAACTCTGTCTGATGGAGAACCGTCAGATCCAAACGCATTGAAAATGGTTCTGAAATCATACAAGAGTCTAGGTATTAAAATGACAGCAATTGGTGTTGGAAGAGACACATTTAGTTCAACCACGATTGCAAACAATTTGAAATATCTAGGATATGAAAAGGTCCTGGCGGTTAGTAGACTAATAGATATTCCTAATAGAGTTCTTAGTATATTGTCAGAGTAATAATGAAAAAGAACTGTTCTAAATGTGGTATTGAATTTTCATGTGATAATAATTTAGTATGTTGGTGTGCAAGTTTTCCAAAAATTCCTCTGGAACAGATAGATGAAAAAGACTGTCTATGCAGAGAATGTCTTTTAATTGTATATAGAAAAAAAATTCTTGATGTATAACTTTTATAGAATAAATATGGTTTTTCATAATGGAATTTGAAGATACAAGACAACCAGATGTGAAAAAACCACTAATTATTGCAGCAATGCAGGATATGGGAAATGTTGGTTCAATTGTTGTAAACTTTATCAATAAAAATCTTGGAACTGCACAGTTTAGAACTGCAACATCATCACGTCCACCGTTTGTTTATGATAAAGGCGGTTATATCGAAATTCCAGAAGAAAAATGGGAATATAGATTCGCAAAAGATATTATAATTTTTGGTGGTGGAAGAGGTCAACCACAAGAAAATGATTCACTTAATGAGTTATGTCAGGATGTAATTAATGTCGCAAAAAAATATGATGCAAAATTTATCTATACATTGGGTGGTTACCACACATCACGATCATTTGGTAAAAGTCCAACAACATATGTGACAACCACATCACAACATTTGTTAGATTTAGTTAAAAAATTGGGAATAGAAACTACACCAACAGAATCTGTTATAACTGGTTTTAATGGATTAATCTTGGGTTATGCAAAACTAAATGGAATTAACGGGATTGGTCTTTATGGAGAACTGCTTGAACCAAGAATCCCTCAATATAGAGCAGCAAAAGCAATAATACAAACGTTAGAAAAACTGACTTACCAAAAACTTGGTGATTTAAATGAACTTGATGTTAAGGCAGAGGCAATTGAATCACGATTTAAGGCAGACGGTGATGTTAATGATGTATAGAAATAAGTTTTTGAACTAGTTAGAAGTTTATTTTTTGTTGATTGGCTAGATTAGGAAATACATTGAATACCTAACGTTTTATGACAAATAATTAAACGGTTTATTATTTGTCTAAAATTGCTGGATGCCAATTAACATTTTAATCCAGACGTTCATTATGCTAATTGCTTAAGTTTAATTGCTATTCTAACATAATAACTACATGTTTGTATGGGTAGCTGCAGCAATAATTGGAATAATTGTTGCTTTAATTCTAGTTTTCAAATATACGAAAACTGGTAAAAATGATGTCTTAGGCTTTTCATATAAATGCAAAAAATGTGGTCAGACGACAAACGGACTTAAATGTCCCAGGTGTCAACCAAATACAAAAGACTGGCGATAAAAATGATGTCAAAACCGGATTCAGAGATGGATGGAACCATTTGTAAAGAATGTAATCGCTTGATCAGTGACCATCTTCCTGAAGAACTAGAAGAATGTATACGAAAAGCAGAATTTAAGAAATTAAAAGATGATGACTTGAGATAAAATCATTTTAGAGCCATGTATGATTTTATACATGATAAATCAGTCCAAAAGTTCTAAATTGATCCTATAATCTCTTTGATGATATGGCTGAAGGAACTGATAATACTTTACTTGAGCTATTTGATCAAGAGGTCTGGAGTAAAGTTCCACACCTTGAAGAGAAAGATGGTGAGATGCAGGTTGTTAACGCAACACCACTTGTTGATTTAACTGCAGATTTTAAGGAATGCGCAAAAAGTGTATTTAAAATTAATCTTGACGATACAGATCTCAGAGTTTACGGCAAACAAGATTCCACATTACTAACAGGTTCGATCAAAGTCAGACCTGCAGCAAACATAATTCATGATGCAATTGTTACAGGCAAACTCAAGAGTGGTCAGACAGTAATAGAGGCTACTTCAGGAAACTTTGGAATAGCGCTTGGATTGTTATCTAAACTTGGACTCACTGTAATTGCACTTGTCTCAAGAAAGCTGCAGGAAGGAGTGTTTGAGGAATTAAGAAACGGAAACATACGAACCATGGATCTTGATATGGATATTTGTCCTGCACCTGGAATGGAAGGAAAGCAGAATCTTATGGTTGCAAAAGCAACTGCCGCTAATGTTCGTTCTCAATTATCTAACCTTGGATTTGAGACTGACACTTTTGATAAAGAAATCAATGAGATAGAATCACTTTTAGCTAAACAAGATGTTATTAATTTGGCCAAGTTTCTTGCCAAGATCTACGGCTTCTTCTGTCCAGAACAATATGATAACCAATTGAACATAGAGGCACATAGAACTATTACAGGAGCTGAGATTGATCAGCAGTTACATGAAAAAGGAGATTCACTGGAAAACTTTAACCTATTCTGTACATTTGGTACAGGTGGTACTTCTGGTGGATTGAGCAAATATTTTTCAGAAAAATATGGAAAAAAATCAGTGTATGTAATATTTCCACCAAGCAATCAAGACGTTGCAGGAATTAGAACAAAAGCCAATGCAGATGGATTAAAGTTGTATGATCCTCAGATATATGCGGAACAGCAGGAGATGGATTGGGACAAGGCAAAATTTCTTCTAAAGTTTTTTGTAGACAAAGGTCATGATATGGGTGAAAGTAGTGCACTTGAACTTTATGCAATCTTACAGAAGGCAAGTTCTGAAGGTGGCGGAAAATTTGTTGCAATGATTTGTGATGGAATTGAAAAATACAAAAAGAATTTGGCAACTATTGGACAGGAAGGACCTTCTCAAGTCTCCGTAGAGGAGGCAAATGCAAGTGGCTATGACAAAGTAATTTGGATTCATGCACAATATACTCCACGTGAGGAAGGAATAGAGCTAATTGCAAAATCTCTAGGGGTTGATAAAAGTAAGATTTCTGTACCTGATGTAAGAACTGCTCAGGAACTGTTGTCAACACAACAAATCCCAGAAACATTGAATAAAGAACTAGAAGGTGATAGTAAACCACTACTAGTTTGTATGGCTGGAAAAACTTCACTGATGGCTGCGAAAGTGCTTGCTGGTAAAGGTGTTATGACAGATAGTTTGATTGGTGGAATAACTCAACTGCCGGAAGGACAAACCAAACAACTTTCTGAATTAATAAAAGAAGCTTATTAGTTTTGAGATTGAATTGGGCGTATAATTATGAAGTGCCTTTCAGTCTGTCAACCATTTGCTGATTTAATTATAGAGGGTAAAAAAACAATAGAACTTAGAAAATGGAATACTAAATTTCGTGGAGAATTCTTAGTTCATGCACCAAAAAGAATTAGACTGGATGACTGTGAACGACTGAATATAAAATCTGATTTAACAGTAGGTGCAATTATTGGAAAAGTTGAGTTGATTGATGTTAAAGAATATGAAAATGCTGCAGAAATTAAAATAGATTCAAAGAAACATCTAGCATCAAACTCTGTTTTAGATAACAAATATGGGTTCGTTTTACAAAATCCAAAACAGCTAAGAATACCAATTCCATGCAATGGACAATTGAATTTTTTTGAATTTAAACCAGAATTAGCAAAGATTGATGAAATCAAAACGGATCTATTTGAAGAAGAATATAGATACATGTGGATAAACCATCATTAGTTTAGTACAAGACTGGAAAATGACCTTTGTATATATAAAGGGGCTTTATAAAGAGGAAAAAATGACTGAAACAAAACCAATTGTTAGCGTCGAAAATGTGGTAGCGTCAGCATCCGTTGATCAAAAGATCGACTTGAATGATATTACCAAAAAATTTCCTGCTACAGAATATCATCCAGATCAGTTTCCAGGGCTTGTATTTAGATTAGAGAGTCCCCGTACTGCAACACTAATCTTTAGAACAGGAAAGATGGTTTGTACTGGTGCAAAATCAGAAGAGATGGCTATCAAAGCAGTAAAAACAGTAGTTCAGAAACTACGTAAAGGCGGCATTAAAATAAAAAAAGACGCTGTGATAACAGTACAAAATATTGTTGCTGCGATAAATTTAGGTGGCAAGATTCACCTAGAGCAAGCTGCCAGAAAATTACCTAGAAGTATGTATGAACCTGAACAATTTCCGGGATTAATTCATCGAATGCTTGACCCAAAAACGGTCATTCTACTATTTGCCTCAGGAAAACTTGTCTGTACTGGTGCAAAGAAAGAGCCAGACGTCTATAGGTCGGTACATAATTTACATGCGACACTAGAAGAAAAAGATCTAATGATCTATGATGTATGACCACATCAATTCTATTTATTTTTAAAATTTAATCTTTATTTAATTCAGCCTCAATTTCCTTTAATGCCTTATTTTTAGGATCAATATCTCGTATTTTCTCACAGCATTGTCTGGCACTGGATTTATTTTTTTGGTTTAAGAAAACACTTGCTTTGACAGATAATGCATCAATGTCATATTGTCCAATTTCTAGAGTTTTATTCATATAGAACATTGTTTTTTCTGCATTACCCAATATGAAATAAATTGTACCAATGATAAATGCGATGTCAGGATCGTGTTCTAATGATTTTTCAATTTCATGACCGTATTTTAATGCCTCATCATATTTTTTTTCTTTAACAAATTTCCTTAGTTTTCGTCTTGGATTGCTTTTGAATAATCCAGACAAATAAAGTCAAAAATTTATTTTGATGAGTTCTCTGCCTGGAGTTTTTCCCAGTCAGCTAAAAATGCTTTCAGTCCTTTATCGGTTAATGCATGGCCTAACATCTTCCCAAGAACTGCAGGTGGTAAAGTAACAACATCTGCTCCAGTTTTTGCAGCATCAATTACATGTTGAGGGTGTCTTACACTTGCAACAAGGATTTGTGTGTTAAAATCATAATTTGTAAAAATTTGTTTGATTTCTTTAATGAGATCCATTCCAGTATGACCAATGTCGTCTAATCTACCGATAAATGGACTAACATATTTGGCACCAGCCTTTGCTGCTAAAAGAGCTTGATTGGGTGAAAATACCAATGTAACGTTTACAGGTATTCCTTGTTCACTCAAACTCTTACATGCTCGTAAGCCTTCACCTGTCATTGGACATTTGACAACAACATGTTCACCATACTCACGAAGTTTTTTACCTTCTTCCATCATACCATCATAATCTGTACTAACAACTTCAAGACTCACATCACCTTTGATAATTTGTGTTATCTCCTGCATTGCTTCATGTGGATCACCACCCTCTTTTGCCAAAAGAGATGGATTAGTAGTTATTCCATCAAGTAAACCCATGTCATTATACTTTCGAATTTCATCCAAATTAGCAGTGTCGAGAAAAATTTTCATTGTTTTTTACTCCGAATCTCTTTTACCATATTTGCTATATTAACTGATGTTATACCATGCTTTTCAAGAAGTAGTGGAATTTCATTATCTCGTGCTGACTCTCCAAACATATCCTGTGCGCCAATCTTCTTTACTGGAACAGGGTATGATTCAGATACAACTTCAGACACCGCAGATCCAAAACCCGCCAGAACATTATGTTCTTCAGACGTAACAATTCCACCAGTTTCTCTAGCAGCTTTTTCTAAAATCTCTTTATCAATTGGTTTTATAGTAAAGCAGTCAATTACTCTACAAGAGATTCCTTCTTTCTTTAGTTGATCCGCTGCGTCTAATGCCATCTTTACTGTGATTCCACATGCTGCAATCGTGCAATCCGAACCATCTCTTATAGTAATGCCTTTACCAATTTCAAATTCTTGTGACTCATTGTGTATAATTGGAACTTTAGAACGTGCCATTCTCATGTAGAAGGGTCCGTATTTTTGTGCTATAGTCCAAGTAAGTTTTGATACTGCAACAGAATCAGCAGGAATAATAACACGCATGTTAGGAATTGCCCGCATGATTGCAATATCTTCCAGTTGTTGGTGTGAACCGCCGTCAGCACCAACTGATAATCCTCCATGAGATACTACTAATTTCACATTAAGTCCTTTTTTGTCTCCACGTGATGGATATGCTATTGCATTTCTAATCTGATCTACACAACGACCTGGAAGAAATATGGCGTAAGTACTTGCAAATGATGTTTTTCCAGAATAAGCAAGACCGGCAGCAACAGATACCAAATTTGCTTCCGCTATTCCAACATTGAAAAAGCGATCTGGAAATTTTTTGCCAAAGCCTGCAGTCTTTAGTGAATCAGTTGTATCTGCACCTAATACAACAACATTTTTGTCTTGTTCACCTAATTCAATTAGAGATTTACCATATGCTGTTCTCATATCTCCAAACTTCACATCATCACTCATTGATAGCCTAACTCCTTTGTAATTTGTAACAATTCGTCTTTTTTCTTACCGACAACATGTAGCTCTATCCATTTGTTAACTAACTCGGTTCCACCAAGGTCGTTTGCTTTTTGAATCAAGAGTCTTCTTCGTGCTCTTAAGATTTTATTTCTAAATTCTCTGATTATTAGTCTAACATCACTTTGACCAATTATCGCACTTCCACCTACAAATGCTCTTGCACCATCAGCAAAACATGCCCCAACATTATCAAGTGTGACACCACCATCAGCTTCAATATATCCCTCAAAATTGTTCTCGTTTAAAATTTGGACAAGTTTCTGTGTTTTTTCATGTGATGTCTCGATGTATTTCTGACCGGATTTACCAGGCACTACTGACATGATAATTAATTGGTCTAGAGAAGAGATGAATTTTTTTGACCAATCTGGAAGTTCTGTATCTGGATTTATGGCTAGTCCTACACTGACTTGATTAGATCTAAGAATATCATGTATTTCGCCAAAACTTGATTCATCACAGACTTCTGTATGAACACTAATTATATCACTTCCAGCATCAACGTAATCTTTGACATGTTTTACTGGTTCATTGATCATTAGGTGTGTATCAAAGGGAATGACAGTTAATGGTCGCAGTTCTTTTATTTTTGTATGATCAAAAGTTGTGTTTGGAACAAATTGACCATCCATTACATCTAGATGAATATAATCTGCCCTACCGTCAGCACATCGTTTTACTTCTTTTTCAAGATTTGTCATATCACCAGCAATTATTGATGGTGCAATCATAAACTGTGATTCAAGTTCTTGCTCAATTATTGGAACAAACTCTGGTTTTGCTGCTTTACCATGCCACTGTGGATTGTCCTCCATATGTTCAACTGCCTTACCTTTGATAGTTCGTGCAATAATTATTGTAGGCATTCCTTTGATAGTTTTTGCACGATCAATTGCATTAGAAATTTGCTCAACTCTATGACCGTCTATTTCAATAACGTTCCATCCAAAAGAACGCCACTTATCACCAGTCTTCCATCTGCTTGCATCTTTCCACATCTCTGACAATTCATCAGTTTCAAGGTGTTCATCTAACGGCATAATTTTTTCAGTGTAGGAATCTTGTTGAATAAAATTTCTATCTAAAATTAGGGTCAAGTTGTCAACCTTGTATTTTGCTGCAGTCATTGCAGCCTCCCAAACTTGTCCTTCGTCACTTTCTCCATCTCCCATCACAGTAAAAATCCTATTTTCTTTTCCATCAAGTTTTAGAGCAAGTGCATTTCCAATTGAATACGAAAGTCCTATGCCAAGTGAACCACCACAAAATTCAACTCCTGGACATTTTAAATCAGGATGACCCTGCAGTTTACTTCCAAATTGTCGTAATGTTTCTACCTCAGATTGCTCAAAATATCCTGCTACTGCCATGTTTGAGAAAAGACCTGGTGATGCATGTCCTTTAGATAAAATTAATTTGTCTCTATCCTCCCATTCGGGATTTTTAGGATCGTACTTTAGATGCATATAGAAAATGCAACCCATAATTTCAGCCATTGAAAATGAGCCTCCGGGATGACCGGAACCAGCTGCGGTTGTCCCCTTTATGACAAGTTTTCTAGCCTTTAGAATATTTTTCTTAATTTGGTAATAATTTAGTCCCATTACAAGCAAAAAGTCACAAATATTACATAAATAGCTATATCCGAAAATTTTAATCCGAACCGATCATAATTATACTATGGATTTAGATGGAAAAATGCCTTTGATGGTCTTTGACGATAAATGCTATGTATGTATTAAGTTTGCAAAGATGGTAAATTATCTTACAAAAGGGAGGTTACGAATGGTAGGACACTATACAGATTTTGGTAAGTCAATTAGAGATAATTTACTTGGGGATGATGCATTAGAGATGTTTTGGTTTATCAATAAAGATACGGCTTACGGGGGAAGAGCCGCATTGAGACCATTGATCTCTGCGATCTTTAATCTTAGTGGTACAACTACAAATGAAATACCTATTCAAGAATCATGTGATATTGGATGCAAAGACTCATTTGCAGTTTTCTTTAGATCTGCAAGTCTAATAACTCATAGTAGAAAAATCTCTTTGAGAAATATCTAACCAAATACAATGCAATGTTCACAATCACAGTTTGGTTGATCATTTGATTTTGCAAGGCACTTTTTGTGTTGACCAGCCTGACATTGAACACATATCTTTTCAAGATTATCTACTGAGGTGTATTTCTTTGATTGGTCAAATCCAAATCCACCATCTTGTGGTCCTACCATAATACCAGTATTCTAATCAAGTATTTTTAGATGACGGATTTGTGTTATGACTTTATCTGTTTTTGGAAAATCCAGTTTTTAATTTTTGTTAGAATTAGTACCCAGAAGAATATTAGAATTAAAGCAATTATCACTTTGATTATTGAATTAAAGATTGAATTGGTATCAGTAGTGCCTACGAACGATATTGGTCCTATAAATAAGACTAACAGACCGCCTCCAATCAATATTAAAATCCACATACTAAAGATAAATGCAAAAACTGACGTGTTCATGATAATTCAACTCCCATTAAAAATGCAGTAATTATTCCTAAAATTCCAGAAAATATTGCTAATTTGAAAATTTCAACACCTAATTGTTTTTCTGATAATGGTTTTCTTGCTACAAGTAATCTGACTAAAGTAATTGGAGCATGATTTTCGATTGTTGATTTGAGTTTCCAATCTTCAGTATGTGAAATTGGATTTTTTATTTCTCTATGTTCAACTATTTTTTTTACACTTGATAGGAACAAAAAGCTGTTAATGACGGCAGGTAATATTATTACAGCAGCGATTACTTCTACATGACCAACAATTGCAATCGCACCATACATTGCACCAAAAACAAGTGCACCTGAATCTCCTGGGAAAATTTTACTTGGGAATTTATGATACCGATAAAAAGCCAGAGATGCAAACGCTAGTAGCAAGCATGCAATTGCTATCTCATAATTCTGTACGATGAAGAGCGATATTGATAATGCAAAACCCGCAATTGTAGAAACCCCACTAACAACACCATTTAATACATCAATAGAGTTGAATGTATTTCCCGTTATTGGAATCATGAATACTATAAGTGCTAGATATAACATTGGTATCTTTACAGAACCAAATAATGGAAAATCTAGATTAGAGTCATACGCTCCGAATAAAATTATTGGTACTGCACAAAATGCAAGCGCAAGTGGTTTGAACCACCCTCCCATTGTTTTTCTATCATCTATAATACCAACAATAAATGCTAGACCTGTTGTTATTGCTATAGCTAATATCTCTGTAATTGGAAAAAAGAAATACAAGGCAGTTAGGGATGCAATAATTCCTACAATAATTGACAAACCACCTGGTCTTGCAACCAGAGTTTTTTCTTTTTTATTAACATCAATAACTGTGACATTACGTTTTTCTAATGCTTTTATGACAATTGGTGTTAAA
>CAZBHD010000096.1:0-9204 GCA_964491985.1 uncultured Candidatus Nitrosopelagicus sp.
TGAAATGTTTTCTGCAGTTCACAGTCTTATTTCCAAAATAGACACTTTGACAGGTGCCACTCTAGTGGCGGTTCATAATGGTAGAGAGAGTGGTCAAGAAATACCACACGTCCACGTTCATCTTATTCCAAGAAGCAGTGATGATTCTGCTGGAGCAGTTCATTCTATGTTTTCACAAAAACCAGAATTATCTGAATCTGAAATTGATGAATTGTACAGTAAACTTCGAATTAACTAATATGGAAAAAGCCTCTTACCCTCATCTAAATCATCAACCAATATTGCTTTTGTTGGGCATGTTTCTGCTGCATTAAGTATTTTCAAGTTACTTGCACCCTTTCTGTTATAGACATTAGACTTTGGATTCATTTGCGATGATTTATCAACTGAAAAAACACCTGGCGCGATTGTTTCACAACTACAGCAGCCTATACATAAGCTCTTATCCACTCTAACTCCAATATCAATCTGTTTTGTTTTTGTTTTGAATTCTTGTGGCTCATCTCTTTGTGTTTTTTGATTTATTGTTGAATCATAATCTTCCCAGAATTTTTTTTCATATTGATTCCACCATTCTTTGTTTTCTTCAAATTCTTGAGTGAATTTACTCCAGTCTTCCTCAGGTGTCTTGTTTTTACCATTTGGTCCCCAGTTCGTTCTTTTGTAAAATTTAGATTTTGAATTATTTTTTTGACTATATTGTGGCTTTTTTGAAAATGAGTTGGTAGAGTTTGAATGTTTATTTTGATTTTTTAGATAATGGTAAGCCTCAGTCGCATTTTTAAATTTAATATCATTATTGTTATTTTTATTTTTATCAGGATGGTATTGCAGTACTAATTTTCTATACGAGTATTTGACTTCATCAAATGATGCATTACTATCAACTGATAATATTTGACGTGCATGTGATGTGTTCAACTATATTATGCTGTGCTTTATATGATAAAAAGAATTCTAACCAAGTATTTCACCTTCAGGCTTCCAAGCAGGATCTACTATGCAGAGTGCAACTAGATCTATATTACCACTGTTTTCCAAAAACTGTCTCGAGTTTGGCGGGACAAAGATTGTTTCATCTTTTATGACTTGTTTTTCTTCATTATCTATATGCATAAGGCCAGTTCCCTGTAAAATATAGTAAACCTCACTCATCTTCATTGTATGTGGCTTGGAAGTTTTTCCTGGATTTATTGTGCAATGTGCAATACTATATCGAATTGCATTTTCTGTATCTTCTGGTGTAAAAATTTGTTTAATCTGAGATCCTTCTTGTCCTGAAAACACATGTACTTTATCGATTTCTCTTGAATTCATTTTATTGCAACCGCTCTGTTACGTTTGTTTTAAAATCTGATTCATACCAAATTGTTTTTGGCTCTGAGTTCTTTCTTGGAAATGAGTTTATCGCGATATGTGCAAAATCTTCGTTTTTGTTTATAGAACCATGTGTGTGAAGTGTGTTGGCAGAAATATGAACGCAGTCACCACTATTCAGTTTCACACTGTTTATTTTTTTAATTTTAAAATTCTTAATACCAGTTCCTATTTTTCTATATTTCACTAAACTTCCTCTTCCTTTTGTGACTATCAACGTTTGCCCTCCATTATGAAAATGTAATTTTGTTTTAGAGCCATTTTTGAATGTGACATGATATATCTTTTCGTTTGTGGGTTTGATTGTGGCGGAAATGTCTTTTGCAGATACTGTGCCGGTGAAATAGTTTGCTTTAGCTTTTTTGCTTTTCACACCTGATTTAGTGAATAGGTTCTCCTTTTTCATATAATGAAAATATGAAAATTAGGTATATGTTTTTACATCTGAGATTAATTTAAAAACGATCTAAATAATTAAAATTAATAAAAAATGACAAAAACTAATCCTAAAGTAAAAACAATTGCACTGAAACCACAGATTGATGCAGACATTGCTGATGATATGGTAGATAGTAGGAAAGTGAAAATATTTCAAACCCTGTTAAAGAAACCAAAGAAAAGTGAAATCCACCTTCATTCACTGAAACTGTTTTATGAAGCGTGCTTGTTATTATCTGGTAAATATTCTGCCGATTTTATTCGTGATACAACACATTCTATTACTGTCGATAAAGACGTTCGTGAATTAATCATGGATGATAAGGTCTATCCAGTAGCACAAAAGAAAAGTGTATTCAGTAAATTAGAGCCAACTAGGAAAAATAAAGTAAAAATTGAATTTCAAGAACGCCTGATTATTGAGAATGAAGATGATATTGCATTTGATCATCACGGAAAAGAAATAAACCTTTCATACAAAAACACTCAAAAAATCATAGAAAAACACCCACGAAGAATTTTAAATGAAGAGAGTGATAATATCAAAAAACCTGAAATCACGATAGATGCAGCAATTAAAAAACTAACTTCAAAATTAAAAAAACCGACAGATAAAGGAATTAAATCGTTAAATGAGAAAATTGAGTTTTCTGATGTACTTGAGGTCTACGTACCAATCTATGAAGCACGATTAATAGGACCAAAAAAGAAGATAAAGATTTTACGTATTGATGCGGTTCGAAAAAAAATTCTTTAATTATCTTATAATACTCTCAAATTCTGGATCGTCTAGAAACCTATCAAAGATTTCATCCTCTCGTGCCCATGTCTTGATTATCTTTGATTGTTTTGTTGCTTCTTTGAGTAAGATGAGTGATTCTTCGATTTCATTTAATGCTGCTTTGCTTCTTGCTTTTGCATAGACAATGTTTATGTTTCTACCAAATTTTGCCAGAACTTTATCAAACACAACAATTGCTTTTTCATGTCTATCTAACTGCGCAAGTTCAACACCAGTATGAAAAAGTGCATCGAGGTGATTACGATTGGTGCGGTAGACATTTTCAAAGCAATTTAACGCACGTTCATGTTTTCTCATCTTTCCTAGAACAATTCCTTTGTAAAACAGTGGATTTGACTTTTTTGGATCAATCTTAATTGCTTCTTCTAAGCAGTCTAATGCCTCTTCATGTTTTAGTTGACGATCTAGCAATACGCCTTTGTTATAGTATGCAGCTGCATATTTTGGGTCAACTTTGATTGCTTTATTGTAGTATTCCATTGCGTCGTCTGGATTTCCAGTTTCTGCCATAGCAATGGCTCTATTATTGTATGATGGTGCATCTTTTGGGTTAATTTCAATTACTTTATCAAAACATGAAATCGCATCTTGGTATTTTTTTAATTGATTAAATGCAAGACCTTGATTGTATATAGCCGTAACATTTTCTGGGTCATTTTTCAATGCTTTTTTGAAAAGTGCAATGGCAGGCTTTGGTTGGTTTCTTTGCATTAGTAGTATTCCACTATTGATTAAATCCTGTGGATCTTTTGAACCTCCAAATAATCCCATAATCCTTCTAAAATATTGTCTTTATTGAAACTTTTCTTGTCTGAGAAAAAGCATTAAAGGTTAAGGTATTAGCACTAAAAACTACTATGAAGGAATTAATAAAAAACATTCGTATGTCTGTTGCATCTGATAAAGATCAGATACTGAGTTTTTGTAAGAACACATTCTCGTGGGGTGATTATATACACGAAGTATGGGATTCATGGGAAAAAGGCGATGGGCTTGTTATAATTGAGGATCATGAGACTGCAGTTGCAATGTGCCATGGTGTAAAATTTCAAAATGAAAACATGCTTTGGATTGAGGGTATTAGAGTCAAAGAAAACTATAGAAAAATTGGACTAGCCACAAGTCTTATTAGATATTTTGAAAAAGTCGCAAATGATTTTGACATAAAACGTCTAAACATGTTAATCGAATATGAGAATATACAATCACTCAATCTTGTAAAAAAGTTAGATTATAAAATTATATCAAAATGGAATTATTTTTCTTTACCATCTATAAAGAACTCTCATGGAGAAATAAAATTTGAATCTGTTGATATTAGCGAAATAAATTTGAAAAATCTACGATTTGTTGATTCATGGCGATGGATTCCCCTTACAAAAGATAACTTTAGAAATCTGTGTTTGTCTGGTAATGTTTTATGCCAAAAATACAATGGAGTAGTAGAAAGTTTAGGTATAGTATGTGAATCTGATTCTTTTGACGACACTATAATACTAACCATAATCTTTGGAACATACGATAGTATACACAAAATGATTTTGCATGTACAAAATTTGTCTGTTAAGAAAGGTTATTCCAAAATTAGAATTTTAACAGAAGACGATGATCTTAAAATGGATAGTCTTGGGAAAAAATTTCTATTTTATTTGGTCGAAAAAACTCTCTAGTGTTATCAATCAAATCTAATTATAGCAGCTACATTTTTTTGCTTTATGACGAACACATCCTACTAGCTTATGGTCTTTGCATCCACAAATGACACACTTTTTCATATTATATGATGATCAATGACTGACTAATAGTTAACGATCATTATAATGAATATATAATATGACTGAAGTTCATAATTCCATTTTGCGTAAAATTACAATCAAGTTTAATGAAAATGATTACTTAGATTTTTTATTAGAAAGTAATGAACATGGATTAACACCAGAGGAACAAATCTACAAATTAATTGATTACTACATATTAGTAAGGAGACGCAGAGCTAAGGTAAAGTTTCATAGAAAGACCAGAATATGCTAAAATAATTACCTGCAACCCTTTTTGTGTTTTCTTAAATCTTCTGGGTCACGAAATTCTTTCCCACAAACTCGGCATTTATCATTTTTCTTACCATGTGCAATTTTCATATGACGTTCTAATCTGTTTTCATCGTGTAACTCGCTACCACATTTATTACATTTAGTAAGACTTTTTGATTTTGCTTTTGTGAAGAATCCCATCTAATATTATTATCATATGATCCTAAAATCACTTTCTCGTCTAAATCTGTAAGTGATTATAAATTACACAATTTACTTGAATGATTATGAAAATTAGTGAGATTTTCAAGTCAATACAGGGTGAAGGAACCAATGCTGGAAAGCCCTCAATTTTTCTACGTACAGCTGAATGTAATTTGAAGTGTACATGGTGTGATACCAAATACACATGGGATTGGAAAAATTTTGATTATTCTAAAGAAGTGAAAGAAATTTCAATTAAGGAAATCAGAGAGATAATAGAACGATTTCATCTTAGACATCTAGTAATAACAGGCGGAGAACCATTAATGCAACAAGATGATCTAGCAGAGCTGCTTGTATTTTTAAAACCAGAATTTTATGTTGAAATAGAAACTAATGGTACGATCCTACCTAACAATGCACTTTCAGCGCTAGTTGATCAATGGAATGTTTCACCTAAGACTAAAAACTCTGGTAACCCATTGGAGATGTGTGAAGATAATGAATGCTATGCATTTTTTTCAAAACAAAAAAATTGCTACTTCAAATACGTAGTTGAGAATAAGGACGATCTCATGGAAATACACCATCTTATGAAAAAACACAGACTTGAAAAAAATAGAGTGCTTTTAATGACACAGGCTATAACAAAAGAAGAAATGTTAGAGCGTGAAGCAGGTGTTTTTCTGATGTCGAAAGAACATGACTTAGGATTTTCACCAAGAATGCATGTGACTAAGTGGGGAAATCAGCGTGGTAAGTAGAACCCTTAAATTATAAACTAAACAATTAGATAATCTCGATATGGCTAATATAAAACAAGGAGATTTTGTCTTATTTTTTTACGATGATTCAAAAAAATGGTTACTCAAAATTAAACGAAAAGAACAATTTCATTCTCATATAGGAGTTATAAAACATGCAGATGCAATTGGAAAAGAATTCGGTTCTAGAGTAATAACAAACAAAGACAAGTATGTCTATTTGTTAAATCCAACTATTCATGATTATGTAATGAAAATGCAACATGGAACACAGATTGTTTATCCAAAAGATTTTGGTTATATCGCTGCAAGAACTGGATTAAAATCAGGGCAAAAAGTTGTAGAAATTGGTACTGGAAGCGGATCACTAACTACATTTGTTGCAAGTATTGTTGGTTCACGTGGACATATTGACACATTTGATGTTGAGCCCAAATTCATCGAAGTTGCTAAGAAAAATATCGATAAAGCAGGAATGTCAAAATATGTGACTATGCATAAGCAAGATCTCAAAACAGCAAAGAAAATGCCCATAAGTGATGTTGATATGGTTATAATTGATCTGGGTGATCCATGGACAGTAATTCCACAAGCAAGAAAAATGCTTAAAGGAAGTGGAGTCGTCGTCGCGATTTGCCCTACAATGAATCAATTAGAAAAAATTTCATCAGCATTTGTTGCCAATGAATTTTCTGATATTGATTGTACAGAACACATAATTCGCCATATTGAAGCACGCGAGGGAAAAACAAGACATTCCTATAGAGGAATTGGACACACAACATACCTTGCAATAGCACGAAAAGTCTTTTTTGATAAGAATAAAACCAAAAAACGAGTGAAAAACGTTGTCAAATAGAATCCTAACTACTAATATTGTTAAAAAGTATATTCCTCCACGTAAATTGAATTCCAGAAAAGGAGATAATGGAATAGTTTTGGTTGTTGGTGGAAGTTATATGTATCACGGTGCACCAATTCTAGCATCACTTGCTGCATTACGTACTGGGGCAGATTTAGTTTATACTGCAGTACCAAAAATCAATGCACAAGCTTCGAGGGCATTATCATCAGACCTTATTGTAATTCCTTTGGCTGATTCAAAACTAACGCGTGGTTCAGTAAACAAACTCCTTGGCCAAGTACCTGCTGGGATTGATTCTGCCACTATAGGCATGGGCTTAGCAGTAGAGAATATTGAAGCACTAAAACTATTGATCAAATCATTGATTGACCAGGACATTCGACTTTCTCTTGACGCAAGTGCACTTAGGAAAGAAATACTTCCAATAATAAGAGGAAAAAATGTTGTTGTGACACCACACTCAGGTGAATTTGAAAGACTGTTTGGTGAAAAAATACCAGCAAATAAAAAAACTAGAATTTCAATTGTAGAAAAAAACGCAAAGAAAAACCTGATAACAATTTTACTTAAAGGACATGATGATATCATCAGTAATGGCACAAATACACTAATTAATTCAAAAAAAACCCCAACAATGACTGTTGGTGGAACTGGCGATGTTCTGTCAGGGATAGTTGCGAGTATGCTTTCTCGAAATAGAAATGTTTTAGAATCTACAGCATCCGCTGCATTTCTAAATGGGCAAGCAGGAAAAATTACCCAAAAACAATTCGGTAATCATATGATTGCGACTGATTTAATTGATGTACTACCATTAGTATCGAAAATATTTGATAGAATAAAATAATGAAATATAAAAAAACCATAGAACATATTGACAAACACATGAATGATCTCCTTAAAGATCTTCAAACTTTAATTAAGCAACCTAGCATTTCAGCAAAAAATGAAGGTATTGAGGAGTGCTCAATTTTAGTATCAAAAATGCTGAAGAGTGCAGGAATTTCGTCAGAGATACTTAGGCTGAATAAAACTGCCGCACCACTTGTTTTTGGCGAAATACGATCAAAATCTAATCCATCAAAGACACTATTGTTTTACAATCATTATGATGTACAACCAATTGAACCCATTGAAGAGTGGAATGATCCACCATTTAGCGGGAAAATAATTGGAAATAAAATTTTTGGTCGTGGCTCATCCGATGATAAAGGTGAGTTGATTACAAGAATAAAGTCTGTGGAAGCATATTTGAAAGTGTACAATGATGTACCATGTAACATTAAATTTTGCATAGAAGGTGAGGAAGAAAACGGCAGCGAAAACATTAAGACATATCTAAAAAAATTCAAAAAGAAATTTTCATGTGATGCTGTAATTTGGGAATTTGGTTATGTTGATACAAAAAATCGACCAATAGTTGGATTAGGCATGAAAGGATTGTTATATGTAGAATTATCTGTTAAAGAGTCAATTAGAGACGTTCATTCAAGTTTTGCAACAATTATCAAAAACCCAGCCTGGAGACTTATTGATGCACTAAAGACATTACGAGACAGTGACGGAAAAATACTGATCAAAGGTTGGAATGAAGACACGTTACCGTTATCAAATAATGATTTGAAAATAATCAGAAAAGAGCCATTTGATGCAACTGGTTTCAAAGATGAGTATGGAATAAAGAATTTTGTTGGAAATAAAAATGCGTTTGAAGCAAAGAAGGCACTTGTTGCAGGACCAACATGTAACATTGCTGGTATTGAATCAGGGTATACTGGTGATGGTGCTAAAACAGTCCTACCAGCTAGCGCTAAGGCAAAGATTGATTTTCGTTTAGTACCAAATATGGATCCAAAAAAACAAGTCAAGTTACTCAAAGATCATCTAAAAAGAAATGGTTTTGATGATATAACGATCAAGGTTTTAAACGCAGAAGCTGCCGCAAGAACTTCCACACAAGAAAAAATTGTTGACATTGTTTGTAAAAGTGCAAAGGAAGCTTTTGGAGACTTTATTTTGAATGTATCAAACGCAGGAACAGGACCAATGCATGCATTTGTTAGCGTATTACGTGTACCATGTGTTTCAATTGGCTCATCATATATTTTTTGTAGAATGCATTCACCAAACGAATTTGCAAAAATAGATCTGTTAAAGAAAACAACTAAGTGCTTTTGTATACTAATTGAAAATTTTTCACGATCAAAATCTAAAAATTAACTTGAATAAATTACACCAATTGTTCAAAAACAAGTAACTTGTATGATATAACACATAAGAAAAATTGCACGTTGTATGGCTATGTCAAAAGCAAAGAGAAGCGCTGCAGCAAAGAAAGCAGCTGCAACTCGTAAAAGAAGAGCAGCAGCCGCTAAAGCAAAGAGAAGCGCTGCAGCAAAGAAAGCCGCAAGAAAGAGAAAGGCCGCAGCCAAGAAAGGTGGCGGTGGCAAGAAACGTAAAGCACCAGCCAAGAAAAGAGGTGGCGGTGGCAAGAAACGTAAAGCACCAGCCAAGAAACGTAAAGCACCAGCCAAGAAACGTGGCGGAGCAAAACGCAAAGCTGGCGGCAAGAAAAAAGGCGGAGCAAAAAAGCGACGTCGCTAAATTGATCGTGGTTTAGTCAGACACGCACCGCGTATCCACGCTAAAGCGTGACTCGGCCGAATAATGATCTACATTTTTTCAATTTCACTTAACAAAGGTTAATGCAATTTTCTTGTAATG
>CAZBHD010000097.1:0-7945 GCA_964491985.1 uncultured Candidatus Nitrosopelagicus sp.
TAATCTCTTCATGTTTAATTCTCGCAAAAACCTCATCAGATGAATATTTTACTTGTGTGGGCTTTCCGCCAATTACTTTATACGGCAATTCTTACGTCAATCTTGAAAGAATTAAACGTGCCATTTAAGATTAACTAGGTATCAAATGTCATCGAACGAACTTCCTAATCTAAATTTACTTTATACCATAACACTGAAAGAAATCCAAAATACTGACCTTCAAAAACTAAAACCTGATTTTTACCAATTACTCTCACAATTTCTTGGAAAATTAAAAACAGAAGAATATGATGGAATTGAGAAAAAAACCCAAAATAAGTTAGCAAGTTTGTTTTCCCTACTTACAACACTTCTTGTTAATTCACGATTAGCAAAAATTCCCAACAATAACAATTTTAATCGAGAAAACTTACTAGATGAGGAAAAATTCATTATTGATTCTAATCAAGAAACGTTAGAACGAAAAGATTTGATTATTCAAAGCATAATAAATGGAAAATCAAAACTCGTCCAATCAATCTCAACTGATTATAAAAATAAACCTGTAGTTATTAGATTTCTGAAAGCAACAGATCAGATACTATGTACCGATTCAGAAAAATACGGGCCATTTAACGCAGAAGACATTGCTACGTTACCTAATGAGGATGCACAACAATTAATTTCAAATAACATTGCAACCAAAATTCGTATAGAAAAATAAATAAAAATGTCTCACGCAGGCTCGGTTGATATTATTGATTTTGTTTTATTAACAATTTATCCAGTAGGTGCACTTTTTATTATAGAAATAATCTCCAGAATTGCAAATAAGAGAAGAACAATAATTCCTTCATGGTTAAAACTATCAATTCAAGGAATCGTTATGATAGCTTTTGCTGTTGCATATACAGTTTTTATCTCAATGTTAACTACAAGCTCAGACCCAGAAATTTATGCTGAACCACATTGGCTTTCAGCATTTGTATTACTTGCACTGGCTGTAACACTATTCTATCAGGCACGACGTTCCAAACAAGATCCAAGAAAATCAGATTACTAGGTTTTATTTGAATTTTCTAAAAAATTTTTTTAAACCAGAACTATTTGGTCCTCCATCACGTATTACACCACGCTGACCAAATTTTTTTGCTCGTATCTGAGTTAATTTCACACAACGATGATCTTCTGGCAGTCTATGTTCTGCACAAAATGGATCTTTACAATAATTACATTCGAATGGGAGATCTACCATATCACCACAATATGCACATTTCTCTGGCTTCATAATCATGATGCGCTTTTTTCTTTAATAAATTTACAAAATCCAAAATCTTTTATCAAGAAAACATATTTACGCATAGAAATTTTTACAAAAAACGATTTTGATTAAAGATAAAGTAATAGTTATCACTGGTGCAAGTAGTGGAATAGGAAATTCCACTGCAAAGATTTTAGCATCTAAAGGTGCAAAATTGGTAGTTGGCGCAAGACGGATTGAGCGGCTTGAACAACTACAAAACGAAATAACTCAACATGGTGGCGAAGTTGTTATTTCAAAGTTAGATGTTACCCAGAGATCAACCTGTGATTCATTGGTAAGTGAAGCCATCAAAAAATGGGGCAGAGTTGATGTTCTAATAAACAATGCAGGATTGATGCCACTAAGTTTTGTAAAAAATCTGAAAATTGACGAATGGGAGCGAATGATTGATGTTAACATTAAGGGTGTTTTGTATTGCACAGCTGCAGTTCTACCGAACATGCTCGAAAACGGCTCGGGTCATATCATTAACATCTCATCTGTTGCAGGAAGAATAGTCTTTCCTGCAGGAAGTGTGTATTGTGCCACTAAACACGCTGTAACTGCATTTTCCGAGGGTTTACGACAAGAACTTAGTCCAAGGAAGAATATTAGAGTAACAAGCATTGAACCTGGAGTTGTTGAAACAGAATTAAATCAATCAATCACAGATGAATCACTAACAAAATTTTTAGAAAACACAAAAAACATGGAGGGTTTGAAAGCTGAAGACATTTCAAACGCAATTGTTTTTGCAATAGATGCACCAAATCATGTTAATGTAAATGAGATTCTTGTAAGACCAACAGTGCAAGACAGGTAAAACAATCCCACGATTTAATTATTTCAGATAACGTTACATATCCAAGGGATCGTAGTCTAGCTTGGTATGATTCCAGTCTGGGGGGCTGGAGGTCGCAGGTTCAAATCCTGCCGGTCCCATTATAATTTTAATCCACTAAGCAACTCATCAAAACTTTCTTGGGTTTTTAATTTTTTATAATTTCTAACTAATCGAATAATTTTATCTCTTCTTGGAATCTTTATTTGTCTGCGGATTGTTTTAGCTAGCCCAGTTCCGATAAGAATTGCTTGAGTAGCAGATGACACATTAGATGTTTTCCGTTTCAGACTGGAACTTTCAAAATCAATAATTGTTGGTTTTTTATTTGTAATCAAAATATGTTTATCTAAAACGCTTAACTCACCATGATCCAATCCTATCTGATCAAGGTAAAAACAATCTAACAAAATTTTTTTAATCACTGATTTCAGCATTTTTGGACTTTTTTTATTCGAGTCAGTAACCCAATCAATTATTTTCCCACCTTTAATGAATTCCATTATAAGAAAATTTTTTGAAAATTTGATCAGTTTTGGACCTACATTCACTTTGTTGGCAATCTGAAGTAATTTAGCCTCATCATTCATTTTTTTCCTTGGTGAGTCTGAACGCCTTATTTTTAATGCAAAAACCTCATTTTTTATTTTGGCTAGAATTACGATGCCAACATAACCCTTACCAATTACATTCAGACTACCTACTTCCATCGGTCCAACAAAGGCTATAGATGTAACACCATTTTTTTTTAATTCCAACAACCTTGTCTTAACTTGACTTTTTTTTGGGTTTGGAAAACCTAGTATATTGGAGTAGGGTTCCTCACTAAATTTTTTAACTGGCAGAAAATATTGTGGCATTTATTGAAGTTAGTTCTGAAATAGCTGTTTTAATTGATTTGTTTGTGATTTTGTCACCAGATTTGACTGAAACATGTCTTTTGAAATCATTATGAAGACCTTTCGGAATACCAAATTTTGACAGATTTTTTTCCTCAAGTGTTTTATTTAAAAACAATTTGGCATTATGGTAATTTCGTTTTTGTAAAGACTGTAGTTTACCAAATTTATCAACCCACATAAGTTTAGATTTTTTTACATTAACTTCGATGAACTTACTTGAGAATCGGTCCTCAAAAAACTCTGGACCAGCTCTTATCTGATTTTTATTTATCAAAATATTTTCTACTAGAATAAGTATGGCTGCTTTGTCAGCATCATAGATCATTGCATCATTTCTTAAAACTCGAAATCCCTCGTTTGTTAGTTGTGATTCCAGCGAGTTAGCCGCTCTTTTTATTTGACCAAAGATAATATCTTCACTTCGATTTTTGTATGAGAATTCTACTACCAGTGTATTTTTTTCAAGCTCTTTTTGTTTTGAAAGTTTTAATTTTTTATTTGTAAAAAAGGAGAGTGATGGTTTTCTTAGATATGCCCTTGACACTAATACAAATTTGGAAAGATTCTCCATTGATATTGCCGTACCTAAATTGCGATTGCTGTCTATAGGATCAATAATTATTATTGGGCTGTCGAATTTTCTTGATGATTCTCCGATCTTACCATTTTTTTTAATTTTTGAAATTTCTTTTATTACATTCGAAAAACTTCCAAAATAATAAACCAGAACTTCAGTTACATACCCACTAAATCCTTGGCTTGCAATCTCAGCTCCATAAACACCGTTAACCTTCATCATACATTTTAAGAGGCTTATGTCGTTCTTCATCTGACCAGTTAATTTCTCACTCATGAATTCTGTATGAAATGTGGATCTGTCTGCCGCACTTTTCCACTCACCTTTTTTTACATCATAGCATGGTACGACATTTACCAACGTTCCATCAACTAGCGCTTCAACAAATGGATGTTCTGAATATCTTACATAGGGTCTGTATTTCTTTAGTGCATTAAATCCAATTTTTTTCCCCAACTCAGAAAATTTTTTTTCTGAGATTGATTTTTTTAATTTAACAAATATATCCACATCAATTTTTTCTGGTGTCCACGTTCCTTTTGCGTATGAGCCACCAAACTGAATTGATACTACTTCTTTATGTTTAGTGCATTCTTTACTTATTAGTTTGAAGGCTTCATTTGCATCTTTGTTAACTTTAGAAACTTGTTTAGTCGATGGTAATGCAATTTTTTTTGCTGATTCAATAACACTTTTCATTATTTTTCACTTACTATACCCAAATTAGTATATTCAGGTCCATTCTGAGACAATTCACTTTTTTTCAAAACTATCTTAGTAATCATCTGTTTTCCGAATTCAACATCCCTGAATTTTAATAATTCGCTTGTAATATCACCAATTCTATTTTTTACTCTAAAAATTGTCAGATGTGGTTTGAATGGTTTTTCATTTTTTAAACCAATTGTGCCTAACACTTTATTGACATCATTTGCTAGACTAGAGATTTTCTCACCACCATTTTTGTCAACTCCTAACCAAACAACTCTAGGGTTTTTTGGATTTGGAAATGCACCAGAATGCATGATGGTCAACTCAAATTTAGAAAAATTCAATGTCATTAATGCCTGTTTTACCAGTTCAACTTTTTCCTGATTAATTTCTCCAATAAATTGTAGCGTAAAATGAATCTGATCAATTCTTACAGGTTTTGCCTCAAAGGAAACAGATTCTTGCATAGATTTAATTTTTTGAAGAATACTGTCATTGTCTATTTCAACTGCTACGAAAGTTCTCATGAAAACTTAATCCCCTTATCATCACTATAATTATTCTGGTAAACCTTCATAGAGATCCATTTCAAATCCATCATGTTGTCAAAAATAATAGTATGTATCACAGGAATGCCCGGAGCTGGAAAATCTACTATTGTAAATAAGTTGCAAGAGATTGGATTTACAAAATTCACACTGGGTGATGGAATAAGAGCCGAGGCAAAGCGACGAAATGTTGATCCCTCTGGAGAAAATCTTGGGAAGATAATGCTTGAAGTTAGAGAAAAGAATGGACCAGGAGCTGTTGCAGAACTAATCAAAGATTCCATTCAAAACTCTACACAGGATGTAGTAATTATCGATGGAGTAAGATCAATTGCAGAAATTGACGTCTTGAAACAAATCGGTGATGTTAAATTGCTAGCAATTGACGCTTCACCTGAAACTCGTTTTAATTTTTTAAGTTCTAGAGGAAGATCAGATGATCCAAAAACCCAAGAAAATTTTCAAGAACGCGACAATCGTGAAATTAGCGTTGGACTAGATAAATCGATTGATATTGCAGACAAAACAATTACAAATCGTAATTTAACAATCGATGAGCTAGTTAATTCTGCTAAAGAAATTATTGAGGGTTGGATTAATTAATGCTTGAAGATAAATCCTGCAAAGTTGAGGTTTCTTGTAAAATTAGTTCATCAGAGGATCCTTCGAAGGTCAAAGCTGCAGTTCTTAATATTTTTCCAACCTTGAAAATTTCCGTTAATGCTCACCAGTTAATTGGTAAATCTAGCGGTATAGGCTCATTATCAAACATTTCAGAATCAATTCATAGAAAGAACACAACAAACACCTACCAGAGAATTCTCAAAAAAAACACCAGTGAGAACTCCACATGGTTTTATCTTAACAAGCAAGCAGCGTTTGTTAACACAGTAGCAATATGTAGTGAATCTAACGAATCGCCTTTAGGTCCAATTAAGGTAGTTTTAGAGGCAAACGATATTCAAAACACCATTCAATCATTAACCTGACGTAAATTCCTGCCTGACTAAGTCAAAAAAGCTATCCAGATGGATCATTTTTTTTTAGTTTGGTTCTGAAAAAACAATTTTTGAATGATTTTCTATGAAGATACAACTGGCAATCATAGGCGTAGTACTAATTGCAGGTGGGATTATGTTTTTCCCTGAAACCATGAATCAGTTACCTGAGGGTACATCAATTTTTGACGCTTTAGTTGTTGACGCTATCAATATGAAAGAATACAACACAAACACCAGCCAAGTAGGTGAGACATTATATGATGTTGGTGTAGAGGTAAGTGAAACAATGCTTGACGTCGTAGATAAAGTTGAAGAAACTATAGACGATGTTGAAATATCTCCAAACCAGATTTTGAATTTGGAAGATTAATCTATCTTTGAATTTCTATTTCCATCAAATCTTTTGCAGCTATAGTTGATTCATGTATTTTTTTTGCTTCATCTAAAAGTACATCTTCATCTTTGTATCTTGCAGAAAAGTGTGTAAGAATCAATTTTCCAACGTTAGCATTCTTTGCTAGTTCACCTGCTTCCTTAGCAGTTGAATGATTAGTTTCTCGAGCCCTTTCTTTAAGCTCATCAGAAAACGTACAATCAAAAATTAGATAATCACAGTTATCAAAGAACTTGGTCAGTTCTTCAGTCGGTCTTGTATCACCCGACACACCAATATTCTTTCCTGCACGTTTTTCTCCTGTAACATCTTCTGGAAGAATCTTCTTTCCATTGATTTCTATGGAATTACCATTTTGTAATTCATGCCAATCTCTTCCCTCAGGAATGCCTAATTCCTTTGCTTTGTCTGGAAAAAATCTACCAACGCGCTCTTTTTCTTGATATCTATAAGAAAAGGCTGGAATTCCATGTTGTGCATTACATGCCATAACGGCATATTCATTTTCTTCCACAACTTTTTCGTCCTGTATTGGTGTGATAATAACAGGAAATGATAATCCAAAATTTAGTATTTTGATATTTGCTGCAATAAATTCATCAATTCCTTCAGGCCCAAATATTTCCACAGGCTCTGTTCTGCTTTGCATATTCATTGTTTGTAATAAGCCCAATATTCCAACACAATGATCACCATGAAGGTGTGTTACGAAAATTTTCATTTTTTTATTCCAGGGAAGACCCATTTTTAAATACGAAATTTGTGCACCTTCTCCTGCATCAAACATTAGAATTTCATTGTCTCTTACTAGGCAAATACAAGTTAATGCACGTTTTACAGTAGGCATGGCAGCAGATGTACCCAAAAAAACTAGCTTTAACATTCCACTCATAATACTGCGTCAGCTATTATTTTTGCTACATTAACCTTTGAAGTCTTTTTTGGAATTGTGTTTGTACTAATAATTTCTGTAACACCCGCTTTTTTAATTCTATTCTCCGCATTATTGACAAGTAATGCATGTGTGCATGCAACAAAAACACGTTTACATTTCTGTTTTTTTAAGAACTGGGTTGATCTGATTATACTACCACCAGTACTTATCATATCATCAACTAATATTAAATCACGTTCCTTTACATTAACCTTGCTAGTTACTATGTTAACTACTCCAGTTTTTCGGTCACGATGTTTTTTTAACGCAATAGATTCAATGCCCATAAGATTTGCAAATTTTATTGCTCTTTGTTTTCCACCTAAATCGGGAGATACGATCAGTGGATTCGTTAATTTTTTCTTTTTGAAATATTTAACCAATTCAGTAATTGCCGTAATATTTTCAGATGGAATCTTGAGTTCTCGTAATGCTATGTTACTATGTATGTCAACGGTGATTATTTTTCTTGTACCAACAGCCCTTAACAATTTCCCTATCACTGAAATGGAAATCACTTCACCTTCTAAAAATTCCCGATCCTGTCTTGCATATCCCATGTATGGAATTATGGCATAAATTTTTGACGAATATTTTCTTGCCTTGGAAATCACGGAAAGTAAATGTAACAAATTTGTGTCAACCGGTGGATATGTAGATTGTACGACTAAGATAATATTATTTCTTGGAATTTTTTTTATTGTAATTTTACTTTCTCCATCAGGAAACACCCGATTTTCAGTTTTTACATATGG
>CAZBHD010000098.1:0-10190 GCA_964491985.1 uncultured Candidatus Nitrosopelagicus sp.
AAAAGGTAACACAGTCAAAATTAGAACCGAGGTTCTTCCAGCAACAATTTCTATTTACAAAAGAGCAACTCAAGATGGTTTAACACAGATTTTTATTGATTCAGGAGCAGTTGTTGGTCCTCCAACATGTGGTGCTTGCTGTGGGGCACAAATGGGTGTTTTAGATAAAGATGAAGTTTGCGTAAGTACAACTAATAGAAATTTTCCAGGTCGTATGGGACATATAGAATCAAAAGCATATCTTGCATCCCCATTAGTTGCTGCAGCTTCTGCAGTTACCGGAAAATTAACTGATCCGAGAGATTTGTAATGAAAGGAAAGGTCATCAAATATGCACAGGATAATATAGACACTGACGTTATTTTACCAGGTCCTTATCTTAAACTCCATGAACATGCTGAATTAGCAGAGCATGCTATGGAAGGATTAGATTCTGAATTTCATTCAAAAGTAAAGAATGCCAACATCATAGTCACAGGTAATAATTTTGGTTGTGGCTCATCACGTGAACATGCTCCAATTGCCCTCAGTGCTAGTGGAATTCAGGCAGTTTTGGCATTATCTTTTGCGCGAATTTTTTATAGAAATTCAGTCGATGGCGCATATCTATTACCAATTGAGATCGATGAAAAAGCATACTCTAGTATCTCAGAAAATGATGAATTAGAAATAGACACAAATGATAATTTAATTACAAATATAACAAAAAATGAAAGTTATCCAATGAAACCATTTCCAGAATTAATTAAAAAAATTATTGATGCTGGTGGCCTTTTCAAATATAGTGAATAAATTAATCTAAGAAATCTAGATTTATGTTCTATCGATACGATTTTTGTTTTCTTCTACGCGCGCCTGAACCACCAAACTTCTTTGGTTCTTTTCTCCGTGCATCCCCACTAATGAGATATTTATCATATTCAGCAATTTTATCTCTTAGCTGTTGACGGGTTGATTTATTGAAGGGGTGATCTTTTGGTTCTTTTTTTTCTTTTGTCCAACCAATTAATGCTCTAGATATAGCTGTTGCCGCCGAATATGCCTGTCCCATAAATCCACCACCTCTTACTCTAACTGAAATGTTAACTTTATCTCGTAACTCTTCACCAATTACTTCCAGTGGTGCAAGAATTACCTCTCTAGCAGTCTCAGGATTAATCATTTCTACTGGTACATTATTGATTCTAATTTTTCCCACTCCTTTTGTAATGTAAACATGGGCGCTAGCTGTTTTTCGTGATGCAAAATAAATTTCAGTTTTTGGAATCAAAAGTTAGTTCCTCCAATGTATCTGCTTAATTCAGCCATCGTTGTATATCGTGAAGGCAATCTAGTAATTTTCGAATTTTCAAACTGTATTTTTTCAAAACCTTTTACTTCTTTTGGTACTCCAATGTAGGTTCGTAGTCTTGCAAGATCCGTTTTCTTGGAAGGTTTTTCTTTTGGCAGCATTCCTCTAATCATTCTTTTAATGATTGTATCAGGTCGTCTCGGATGAAATGGTCCGTGTTGTGGATGAATAATGCTGTGAATTTTAAGAAAGTCTTCATATTCACCAATTATGCTCGCCTTCTTCCCACTTATCATAATTTTTTCACAATTAACTATTGACACTCTATTTCCCTTTCGTAATAGTTTTGCAACATTTGAACAAACTCTACCTGCAATGAGATTTGTCCCATCAACCACTATTGGTTTACTTAGATCAATTACCTGCTCTTGTTTACTAACCAATTATTTTTACACCTTTACCGGTTGGAAATTGTTTAATCATGTCGGCAAATTCTAAAATTTGTCCTCCAGACTCTTTAATCTTTTTTGCAGCAGAATTAGAAATTGAAAATGATGAAACCAATACTTTATGTGATAATTTACCTGTTCCCAGTATTTTTCCCGAAATTACAACTGCACTCCCATCATCTGTTAACGCATCAATTTTTTTTAGATTAACAGTTTTTTTATTAGAATTAGATTTTAAGGCATTCTTAGCAATTTTTGACCATATAGGCGCCTCATTATTTTTAGAAGCAATTTTTAGTTCTTTTACTAATCTGATTAGATTGCTTTCCATAAGTCAAATCACAAAATTACCCAAATATAATGTGTATGTTATTTTATTTTAAATCAGATAAGTACGTCTTGAATTTGTCTAAACGATTTGCTAATTCTTCAACACTTGAAAGAACAATATGCTGTGGTTCAAGTGCACCAGTAGTTTCTACCGTTAAAATTCTTTCATCATCATTTTCTGACTCTGTTAACGTGGAAACATTTGCAGAATTCCATTTTGCATGTTCAGTACCCCTTCCAAGTCTCGCATATGCTTCAATGTTTAATCTTTGACCAGGTGCAAGTGTCACAATTGGTATATTATCTGCTATTGGTTTAACAATGTCATCTTGAGATTTTAATTCACCAGATAGAATTGTTCGTGATTCAGAAGTTTCTCCTGAATCTAGTGTAAACATTATCTTATCTGACTCGTTATTTTGTTGGACTGCAGAAAGTTCAGTTTTTAATGGGATAAGACCTAGTCTATGTGCAATTCCTTCATCTGCTAGAACTGATGAATTTACTAGGATATCTACTGTATCAATGGCATATATTGGAACACCATTCAAACAAATTCTACGTAATGCATTAGCGTACTGTAGAGGAATCCCTTTTAGTTTAATAGAGATCTTTTGCTCATTTTGAGAAATAACATTTAGTGACAAGTCTTATCCAAAAATCTTCCAAGTCCAAATAAATATCTTCTTGGGATTCATCAGAAATAAATACGAAATAGAGTTTTATCAGTTATAAAATGACCGACAAAGTTACTATAGTTAGATATACGTTCAGTGGCGATAAATTTGAACTATTAGTAAAACCTGATCCTGCCTTTGATTATAAAATAGGGAAAATCACAGAAATATCCAAAGTACTAGTTTCAGATGAGATCTATACTGATTCTAGTAAAGGCACCCGTGTACCCAATGAAAAACTTGAACAGGTTTTCAAAACTAACGACCAAACAAAAATTGCAGAAATAATTATGAAAAAAGGTGAATTGAATCTAACAACTGAACAGAGAAAAAAAATGATTTCAGAAAAACGAAAGCAGCTTGTTACATTCATAGCAAAAACATATGTTGATCCACGATCACATTTACCACATCCTCCATTAAGAATAGAGCAAGCAATGAATGACGGACGTGTTTCTATTGATCCTTTTAGAAATGTTGATGAGCAGATCAAAGATGTGGTTGAAAAACTAAGACCTATAATCCCTCTGAAGTCAGAGAATATCACTCTAGAAATATTAGTTCCAGCTCAGTTTGTTGCACAGTCTTACACTGTTCTAAAGTCTACTGGTACATTAAAAAAGGAAGATTGGCAACCAAATGGATCATTAAAAGCAATACTAGAAATACCTGCCGCCGCAAGACCAAATGTGATAGATAGATTGGGCTCAATTACAAAGGGTACTGCAACTGTTGAGGTATCCAGATGAGTAATGAAAAAAAGCGTCATGTTATTCCTGGCGAGGTAATAATTTCTGGGTCATATAGGGCTGAACAAAATACGGTTATGGATGGCAATAAAATTCTTGCAACCACTATTGGTCTTTCTGATATACATGATGGAAGTGTAAGGGTAATCCCTCTAACTGGCGGTTATTATCCAAAAGATGATGATGTAGTTATTGGTAAAATAATTTCGCACTCAGCAATGTCTTGGGAAGTTGATATCAATTCATGCTATTCCGGAATGCTTCCAGCAAGTGATGTCTTTGGACGAGATTTTTCATCTCATTCTGATGATCTTACATCCAAACTCGGTAAAGGTGATCTTATTGTTACTAGAATTGTAAACTCTGATAAGACACGTGATCCATTATTAACAATTTCCGGAAGAGAATTAGGTAAAATTGATTCTGGAGAATTAGTTTACATATCTCCAAGTAAAGTTGCAAGACTAATTGGCAAACGTGGTTCAATGATTCAGATGATTGAGAGTGGAACAAATGCACAGATTACAATCGGTCAGAATGGATTGATAGTTATTTCTTGTGATGATTCAGATGGATTATTAAAGGCGATAAAGGCAGTTGACTTAGTTGAAGAAAAGGCACATGTCGCAAATTTAACTGATCAAATAAGTGAAATGTTAGAATTAAAAAGTGATTAAAATGGGTGGGAGAGATACAGATATTGTTCTATTAGACGAAAATGGCATTCGTTGTGATGGAAGAAAGATTAACGAGACAAGAAAAGTGAGCATTATAGCAGGTGTACTAAAAAATGCTAATGGCTCTGCATACATTGAATTTGGTGACAATAAAATTCTTGTAGGTGTTTATGGTCCAAGAGATGTTCATCCAAAACATTTGTCTGACACTGATACAGGAATATTACGTTGTAGATATCATATGGCTCCGTTCTCAGTAGGTGAAAGAAAAAATCCTGCACCTTCTAGAAGAGAAATTGAAATCAGTAAAGTGATCAAAGAAGCACTTGAACCTGCTGTAATGTTAAAACAGTTCCCAAGAACTGCGGTTGATGTTTACATGGAAGTTTTACAAGCAGATGGTGGTACTCGTTGTGCTGCATTAACTGGTGCCTCCGTTGCCCTAGCTGATGCTGGAATCCCTATGCGTGATTTAGTAGCTGGATGTGCTGCTGGAAAAGCAGCCGATACTATCATACTTGATGTAAATAATGAAGAAGATCAAGCTGGTCAAGCTGATTTACCAATAGGATATATGCCAAATCTTGAAAAAATAACTCTTTTACAGTTAGATGGTGTCTTGACTTCTGATGAATATAAAAAATGTATTGAAGTAGGAATAGATGGATGTAAACAAGTTTATGAAATTCAAAAAAAGGCCTTACAAGAAAAATACTTTTCAGATGGTGAGGATAAACAATGACCGAATCCAAAATCATTGATCAATTGAAGAAGACACAGATTCTTGGATTATTGAAGGAAGGAAAACGTATTGATGGTCGTCTATTTGATGAGGTACGTGAACTTACTATTGATATTGATGTAATACCTAAAGCAGAAGGTTCTGCTAGAGCACGACTTGGTGATACTGAAGTTGTAGCGGGTGTTAAAGTACAACCTGAAAGACCATTTCCAGATACTGGAGATCAAGGGATGCTAATCTGTACTGCCGAGATTTTACCTGTTGCACACCCATCTGTTGAAACTGGTCCACCACAGCCACCTGTTATTGAGCTTGCACGAGTAACAGATAGGGGAATTAGAGAGAGTAAAATGCTAGACATGAAACAATTAGTTCTAGAGAAAGATAAATCAGTGATAGGAATTTTTTGCGATAATGCAGTAACTGATCATGATGGAAATCTTTTTGATGCATGTTCATATGCAACAACTGCAGCAATCAATTCCTGCAAAATCCCAAAATATGAAATGAAAGATGATGTTCCAGTAAAAATTGAAAATGAATTTACTGTACCACCAACTACAACACTGCCCGTATCTGTAACAATGGCAAAAATTGGTGAGCATATAATAGTTGATCCAAATTTAGATGAATGGTCAATTATGGATGCACGTATCACCATTACCACAAATTCTGATGGAAATGTTGTTGCGTTACAAAAAGGTGGATATGATGGATTTACGCAGGATGAACTTGTTAAATGTGCTGAAATCTCAGTCAAAGTCGGCTCAAAAATACGAGAAATTATAAAACAATCAACAACTCAAGGAAATTAAAATGGCAAAAAGACAGAAACCTCTAAAGGGATTAGGTGCAAGATACGGTATAAAACCTAGAAAACAGTTTACTCAAGTACATCATTTAATGAAAAGTAAAAGGAAGTGTCCTGAATGTGGTGGATCTGTTACAAGAAAGTCTGTTGGAATTTGGTCTTGTAAGAAATGTGCATTCAAAATAGCCGGTACAGCTTATGACGTTAAATTTTAGTACTAGAATAGAATTTTTTGCAGGAGGATCTACTAAAGCAGTTTTTGATTCAGTTTCAACAGACAATGAATTTTATCCTGAAAATCCTGTACAGACTAAAATATCACACAATAAAAAAATTTTAATTGAAATTGAGTCGGAACATATTCCACAACTCAGAGCAAATCTTAACTCAACTTTAAGATTGATACAGGCATCATATGATACAATCAACTCTGTAAAGATATAATAGAACAATAATCAGAAATATAACATGTCATCTGGTCAACAAATGCCCCCTTGGCTACAAGAACAAATTACTAAAATGCAACAAACACAACAAAACCTTCAATCAATATTAGCACAAAAACAACAGGTGGATATGGACACTACAGAATCAGAGCGTGCATTAGAAGAATTACAAAAGTCGAGTGACAATGACCAAGTATTCAAATTTTCAGGAATGATTTTGATAAAATCTGACAAAAAAACACTGATTGATGAGTTAGAAGAAAAAAAAGAACTGTCTAAAACAAAAATAACTGTTCTAGCAAAACAGGAGGAACGATTGAAAACCAGTCTTCAAGAACAGGAAAAGAAGATTCAGGATATGTTAAAAAATCAGGCATCTGGAAATAGTTCACCTCAAACTGATTCCTAGAATTATAACAAAATATTAACAATTAGATTTTATAATTTACGTGAGGATAGAGGATATTCGCATAGTAATTGATGAAAGAGAAAGAAAAAGTGGAATACCTAAATTATTACAGACGATAGGAGTGAATGTAGAAGTTAAGACATTACCAATAGGCGATTATATTGTATCACATGAGACTGTTGTAGAAAGAAAAAGTATTCACGACTTTATGTCTTCAGTTTTTGACGGTAGGCTGTTTGATCAGTGTAATAGGTTAAAAGACCATTTTCAGTTCCCAATTATTTTATTGGAAGGAAATGTTGATGAGATTGAATCCATATCTGAAAACCCACTAGTCTTTTATGGTGCATTATCTACAGTTGCGATTGATTTTAAGATTCCAATTATACCTACTCCAAATGCGTCACACACTGCAAAATTACTTGTATCACTGAGTTCCAGAAAAGAGTCGCCCAAAGGACCACTTCTTAAAAAAATCAAAAAATCAAACGACATACAAAAACAACAATTGATAGTATTATGTAGTTTACCTGGAGTTGGAGAAAAGACTGCAATCAGAATGCTTGAGAAATTTGGTTCACCACTAAAAGTTTTCTCATCATCCACAAAAGACTTGGCGAAGATTTCAGGTTTGGGTGAATCTCGTGCAAAGAAAATTAAGAAAATGCTATATGGAAAAAGTAAGCATACTAAAAAATCAAAGCAAAAAACATTGCATGATTCCTAATTTTTTGTTACTAATTTTTTTCTTAGTTTATTTCCACAATTTGAACAGATAGATTCTTTAGAACTTATCCCACATGACGAGCAATAGTGTATCCATTTTCCAACAGTCTTAATTCCTTTAGTCATTATAGGTATGATTATTACACCAAGATGTTTTGCAACATTTGAAACTGCAAAATCATCTGAAATTAAATCAGCATCTAGCTCTAAGGCCAATGCTACAGATGATATATCCTCATCAGATAAACTGTCTCTATCACCAGTTTTTTTTGCAATATCTCTAACTTTTTTTATATTTTTGTTGTCTGCATCTTGAATTATCAATCGTTTAGAATTGAGTAGGATTTCCAGCGCAATATGGTTTTTTTTAATATGTTTAACTTCGTCATATACTGAGGATGTTACATAGTACTTGTCTTGTGATCTAAACGGTGTACCAGCATAAAACGCAGTTGCGTCAAGTACTCTAAAATCCAAGTTTATTCATCTGTCTTAGACCTTTTTTCTTTAATCTTACAAAAACTGCTTGCTTTTTGAATTTTTTTATTGTTATTTTTTCTCCAACTCCAGCTGATTTAATCATTTGTGCATCCATTACTATGTTACAATCATGCGAACAAATAATCTCAATTTTTTCATCAGGAACTACAATTGATGGTAATCTATGCACTGGTGCAACGGGTGTAATTATCAAGACATCAAGACTCTCATGTAATAACGGTCCACCAATTGAAAATGAATGACCAGTAGATCCACTAGGCGTTGATATTATCACTCCATCCATTTTTTGCTTTACTGTATCACTTTGAAATTTTATCTCAAATTCAGCAGTTTTTGTAAGATTTTTTCTATTAACATAAATTTCATTTAATGCTGGCGCAAATTCTTCACCACCACATGATGCAACAACTCTAGTTCTCTTATCCAACCAGATCTTATTTCTAATTATTGCATTTATTGCATCATCTACATCATCTAAGGTTATTTCAGATAAAATTCCTCTGTTTCCTCCAACATTAATTGTAAGTATCGGTGTTTCATTACGCAAGTTTCTAAATGCTCTTAGTGTTGTACCGTCTCCACCAAGTGTTATTACTAAATCAAGTTTAACTTTACTTAGAGCATCTAATGATTCAACCTGCTTTGCATTAGCAACCTCAACTGGGGCAATTGTATGTACCTTAATTTTTTTTGAAAGTAGTTTTTTCGCAACATTTTTTGCAGCATTCTCAGAAATTTTTGAACCAAATTTGCTAACTATTGCTACGTTGTTCAGTTTCAAGCGTTCTTTACAAATCATTTCGTATTTAAAAATCATGTACTCGTGCCCTTGCCTGAGCACTGATAAGATATTTAAGTCAAATACACACAAGTATGTTAGAGGCACAAGAAATGTCATTATTATTAAAAGATCGAGTTTACACAATGGAGGCACCAACAGCGAAAAGAGGTGTTTACCCACTACATGGTTACAAACTTGGCCTTTATCGTCTACCAATTAAACTAGAAGAAGAACTTGAAATTCAATCAGTTCATGATGGACTGAAAAATACATTTGATATGGATATGTATGCTGATAGAATTTTTGCAACATACTCATGGACTGAAGAAAACATGTCTGATAAATCTGCCAAAGGCTACGAAAAAATAGATCTTAGTGTAACCGTTGAATTTGTAACGGGCGAAGTTGTTGATATCATCTATCAGATATTTCCAATTGACAAGTTTGGTGATGCACCATGGATCAAAGGTTATAGAAAGAAAGCAGATCATTTTGCAAAAATGATTACAGATACAATTCTCAGAAATACAATTCTTTCCGACAAAATGGCTGAGGCATTAATGAAAACCGAAAAAATTACCGAGGATGAAGCATTTGTAAGATTAGAAGAATTAACTCCTTTAGCACAAATCGTACCAGATGCAAAACCAGTGCCAGTTAAAAAAGAACCAGTGGCTTTGGATGTTGCTGGAGGACCAGCACAAGAATGGCAAGGAGGAGATGTTAAACCAGGACCAATTGATGTTGACTATAAATCTAAGATGAAACAATCCCCATCATTCAAAGCACCATCAGGTCATGAAATCAAGACATGGGGTCGTGTTGGAAGTGATAATGGAATAATGGGAGTTTGGGGCGAGTATGTTTCAGTTGATTTTGATATTTGTGTAGCTGACGGTGCTTGTATAGATGCATGTCCTGTAGGTGTTTACGCATTTGCAGACTTCCCCGGAAATCCCGGATCTGAGAAAAAACCTCTAATGGGAGGTGAGCCAGATTGTATATTTTGTTTAGCCTGTGAGGGAGTTTGTCCTCCAGAAGCAATCAAGATATTTGCGCAAGACTAGCTCTCATTTCAAATATAAATAGCAACAAGAGTTTTTACATGTTGAGTCATGGAAGGTAATCCCTTTACACAATTTGTATTTCAGATATTCATTTTTTGTGCAATTCTAATTATCGGATATACTTGTAATTTCTATTATTTGGCATTTTTATCAAGTAGGAGGAAAGAGGTTTATCCTGTTTCAGAGATAGGCGAACCAACAATTACAATACAACTTCCAATATACAATGAAAAATATGTTGCAACACGGTTAGTTGATTCAGTCTGTGCTCAAGACTACCCAAAAGAAAAAATGAAAATCATGGTACTGGACGACTCAGACGATGAGACAGTGAACTTGATGCATCAAACTGTTCTCAAATACCAAAGTTTAGGATTTGATATATTACATGTAAGAAGAGGAACACGTGCAGGATACAAAGCAGGTGCATTAAAGCATGCTATGAAATCTACAAAAAGTGATTTTGTTGCTATTTTTGACGCTGATTTTATACCACCAAACTGGTATTTGAAAAAGGCAATACCACATTTTACA